>LVBO01000338.1 GCA_001604435.1 Synergistales bacterium Syner_01 | reverse complement strand
GCCGTGCCCTTTTCGGAGAAGACGGCGAGAGCCGTCAACGAGGGGCGCATTCCGGTGAAGGAGATTGGCGACCCGCTGCGCGAACTGTGGCGGGCGATACTCGAAAAAGGACGTGAATATTGATATGACAAAAATAGGCATCCCATCTTTGGGAACCGACGCGACAAGCGCCGTGGCGGACCGTTTCGCCCGCGCTCCGTATTTTACGATCGCCGATGAAAACGGCGCGATTCTGGAATCCTTCGAGAACACGGCAGGAAGCGAGGCCCACGGCGCAGCCTCGAAGGCATTGATGACGCTTTCGCAGAAGGGCGTCTCCGTGCTGCTGGTTCCGCGTCTGGGGCCGAACGCGCTCGGCTTCGCCAAACAGGCCGGGATGGGCGCGTTCTGCGCCGACGGGCTGACGGTGGAAGGCGCGCTCGCGAAGTACGCGCAGGGATCCCTCGAGAAATTACTGTAAATCCGGAGTACAATAGGCTGCAGCATCCATAATACGACAAAGGGGCGAACCTTTTTTATGACACTGCCACCGAAAAGCGACAAGAAAGAAATTAAGAAGATCTACGCCGTGGGAAGCGGCAAGGGAGGAGTGGGGAAGAGCTCCGTCACCTCGCTTCTGGCGATCGCGGCCGCCCGCCGAGGAAAGAAAGTCGGCATTCTGGACGCCGACATCACGGGGCCGTCCATTCCCACCTTCTTCGGCCTGCACACCTTCCCGTTCGGCAACGCCGAGGGGATCGAGCCTCCGGCATCGCGCGCCGGCATCCGCGTCATCTCGATGAACCTGCTGCTCGACGATCCGGCGAAGCCGGTGATCTGGCGCGGGCCTCTCCTCGGGAACGCCGTGACGCAGTTCTTCAACGACGTCCAGTGGGGAGATCTCGACGTGCTCTTCGTCGATCTTCCTCCCGGCACCGCCGACGCAGTGCTCACCGCGATGCAGACCATCCCGCTCGACGGCTTCCTGCTGGTGACCTCTCCGCAGGAGCTTGCCTCTCTCGTGGTGCGCAAGGCCGCGAAGATGGCGGAGATGCTGGATATTCCGCTCGTCGGCGTGCTGGAAAACATGAGCGGTCTTCGATGCCCGCACTGCGGCGAGCGGATCGAGCTTTTCGGCGGAAGCCACGCCGAGGCGCTTACAAACGACGTCAAGTCCACCTTCTGGGGAAGCCTTCCTCTCGATCCCGAAATGGCTGTGCTGGGAGACGAGGGACATCTCGAGGAGTATACGAACGCCGAAGTCTTTTCTGTTTTGGAGAAAGGTCTTGCCAACTTGTTGTAGCGATCTCTTCGGTACGATGCCTCAGAGCCCTTCGGGGCTCTTTTTTTATGCGGAAGGTTGACAATACCTTCTGGGGGGATATAATTAAATTGTAAGCCAGTTTAGTTGTTGTAATATTATCTGGAGAATGGAGGGGATACGATGAAAGAAGAGGGCGGATGGAACCCCTACCTCGCCGGAGGCTTGTCCGGGCTTGTTTCCATAGGCTCGGTCTGGTTCGCCGGGAAGTATTTCGGCGCCTCGACGACCTTCGTCCGGGCGACCGCCGCTGTAGAGCAGGCGGTGATGCCGGAACATGCGGCGACTCTTGAATACCTGGTGAAGACGGCGCCGAAGATGGACTGGCAGGCGTGGTTCCTCGTGGGCATTTTCATCGGCGCGCTGGTTGCGGCGGTGCTCTTCGGAGATTTCAAATTGGAGCTCGTTCCGCCGATGTGGAAGAAGCGGTTCGGCGACGGCGTCTTGAAGCGCGGAGCGGTGGCGTTCGTCGGAGGCATTATCGCCGTCTTCGGTGCGCGTCTTGCCGACGGTTGTCCCAGCGGACACGGGTTGAGCGGGTCGCTGCAACTTGCGGTCAGCGGTTTTGTGGCGCTTGCGGCGTTCTTCGTCACCGGCGCCGTCACGGCGAAATTCGTGTACGGAGGAGGCGAGCGCAATGGCGGGTCTGAATCCTGATATGGTCTACGGCCTCGTCACGGGGCTTCTCTTCGGTTTTCTTCTGCAGAGGGGGCGCGTGATCCGGTACGACAAACTGCTTGCGGCGCTTCGCTTTCAGGACTTCACGATTTTCAAGTTCATGCTGTCGACGATCATCGTGGCGATGGTGGGGACGTACTTCCTGTTCGACATGGGGATGGTGAAGCTCTCGATAAAACCGATGATCGTCGGCGGCGTCGTGGTCGGCGGCATCCTCTTCGGCGTCGGCTGGGGGCTGCTCGGGTACTGCCCCGGCACGTCCGTGGCGGCGGTCGCCGAGGGGCGTCTCGACGCGCTCTGGGGGATCGCGGGCGGTCTGGTCGGCGCGGCGCTCTACGCCGAGGCATTTCCGTGGATGAGCCGGACGCTCCTCACGATGGGCGACTACGGAAAGATCACCATTCCGCAGGCGCTCGGAATAAACCACTGGTACGTCATCGGCGGCGCGGCGGTTTTCACGCTTCTTTTCTTCATGGCCTCGGAGAAAAAGGGGTTATAGAAGGTTCTTTTGCTCCGCACTTCGAGCGGTCTTCGGATAAACTTTTCCGGAGGCCGCTTTTTCATTCCCTGCCGGCCGAAAAGAGTGTATGCTTTCGGGGGGCGAGGCGGAAGCGTCTCGTACTGGAGTTTCATCTGAAAGGACGGGGAGTTTATGGGGAAAAAAGCGCGTGAAGGGATTTTTGTGTGTTCCGTTGTTCTCGCCATGCTGCTCTTTGCAGCGCAGGCGCAGGCGGGAGGCGTTCGTCTGTCGCCGTTGAATCCGGAGTTCGTCGGGGCGTCGGCGCTCTCCGGCGGAGCTTCTTCCGGCGTTGCGCAGATTCGCACGCCCCGGGGAGACGCGCTGCCTGCCGGAAGACGGCCGTCGCCGCTGAACCTTGAGCATCTGAAGCATCCTGAGGCAGCCGCGTCCGCACGGACGAAAAAGGATTTTCCGTCGAAGTACGACTTGAGGACGCTGCACAGGCTCTCTCCGGTTCGGGATCAGGACCCGTACGGTTCCTGCTGGACCTTCGGGGCCATGGCTGCCGTGGAATCGTCTCTATTGCCCGGCG
>LVBO01000337.1 GCA_001604435.1 Synergistales bacterium Syner_01 | reverse complement strand
GCCTTGAACGGAACGTAAAGCGCCGCCGTTCCGCTGCTCACTGCGAGACAGTGCTTCGCTCCGGAGAGTTCCGCGACTTTCGCCTCGAACTCGTCCACCCTGTAGTTCCCGTCCCGTACCTCATGATAGGCGTAGCGGTGAATGACTTTACGCTTGAGGACGTCGGCGACGGCCTCTATTTCAAGATGATCGAAGAGTTCGGAACCCGGCATGCTACATCGCCTCCTTATAGATTTCCATGCATAGATCGGTTGTCATGGTGCGAGGGTTGTTCGCCATCGGACGTGCGACGCCCATCGCCTTTTCGGCCATCGTCGCGAAGTGTTCCTCGGTGATACGGGAATCGAGATCGGAGAGGGTCGAAGGGAGGGCGATATCGGCGACGAGCTGATGAAGCAGCGCGGAGCACATCGAGGCCGCATCCCAGATGTTCTCCTCCTCGAAAGAACCGCCAAGAAGCCCTGCCGCGGATGCGAACTTTTCGGGGAGCGCCATCGCGTTGAAATGCGCCACGTAGGGGAGAAGAAGCGCGTTCGCCTGTCCGTGCCCGATGCCGAACATGCTTCCGAGAGGATAAGCGAGCGCATGGCACGCTGTGACTCCGGCGTTTGCGAGCGCAATCCCGCCGTAGAGCGCGGCGAGCATCATTTCGCTTCGGGCGTGTATATCCGTCCCGTTATATACGGCGACTCGGAGATAGCGGCCGATACGTGAGACGGCCGCTTCCGCGAACATGTCGCTGAACGGAGAGGCCTGTTTGCTTGTGTACGATTCGAGGGCGTGGGCGAGCGCGTCCATACCTGTGGCGGCGGTGACGGAGGGCGGCATCGAGACCGTCAGTTCGGGGTCCAGGAGGCTGTATTCCGGGTAGAGCTGGTCTCCGTTGATCCCTCCTTTTACGCCGTCGCTCTTCCGTATCAGGACGGAGGTGAAGGTAACTTCCGATCCTGTGCCCGCAGTGGTGGGGATCATGATCTTCGGAACGCCCGGGTTTTTGACGAGTCCCAGTCCCTGGTAGCGTGCGGCGGAGCCTTCGTTTGTCAGGAGTATGCTCGTTGCCTTCGCCACGTCGAGGCAGCTTCCGCCGCCTAGACCGACGACGAGATCGCACCCCTCGCTTTTCGCAAGCGCCGTTGCGCTGTCCACAGTTTCAACGGATGGTTCCGGCTCCACTTCGTAAAAGGGAACGACGGTCAACCCTGCGGCGTCGATAAAAGAAACGATCTTTTCCGCCGTTCCGAGTTCCTCCATGGTTCGGTCGGTTGCCAGAAACACTCTTTTTCCGCCGAGCGCAGACGCCTTCTCCCCTATAAGGGAAGAAACCCCTGGGCCGAACGAGATCCGTCCGGCCATGAACATGTTGAATAGCATCTTTCCACCTCGAATTTCCTTGCGGCTACCGCCGCAGTCTCTGTGTTTCGTCGATCATTCCGTCAGGCGATCAGGGCTTCAAACGCCGCAACGTCCTCGGGAGTGTCGATTTCTATTGTGTCCCGTGCAACGGGAATACAGCGGATCGGGTAGCCGTTTTCGAGAACACGCAGCATCTCGAGGCTCTCCGCTGTTTCAAGCGGGGTCTGACTCCAGGATGAGAATTGCAGCAGAAACTCTCGTTTCCAGGCGTATGGACCGATGTGTTTGTAGTATGCTGCTCCGGGGGTGCGGGGGTAGGGGATAGGAGACCTGCTGAAGTAGAGCGCTCTCTGGTTCTTGTCGAAGACCATCTTCACTATGTTCGGCGATTCTATCTCCCGTTCGTTTTCTATTCGCTTCGCAAGCAGGGCGAGCGCGGCGCCTTCGTCCGAGATCGCGGCGACCAGCGGGTCGATCATGTCCGGACCGACAAGCGGATCGTCGACCTGGATATTCAAAACGATCTTCGACGGAATACGTTCGGAGACCCATGCCACGCGGTCGCCTCCGCTCGGCAGCTCCGATGGAGTGAGCAGAGTTTCTCCTCCGGCGTTTTCGACGACGTCGGCAATCCGATTGTCGTCTGTGGCGACGATGATCCGGTCGACCGAATCGCATTTTCGTACTTGTTCCAAAACCCTGAGCACGAGAGGTACACCCGCGACCGGGATAAGAGGCTTTCCCGGGAGACGGGTGCTCGCGTATCTGGCCGGAATGACTGCAAGAGTGTTCATAAAAGCATCTCCTTGCGGAAAAAAATCGGAAGTAAATTCTACATCATTTATTATCCCCTGCATAGGCTCTTTTTCGCATGAACAAAAAAACCTCCCTCAAGATCGAGGGAGGTAGTAGGGAGTGTTGCGAACGTGGTTCAATCAGCCTTTGAGAATCTGAGTGCCTTTCGTTCCTTCAAGAGCTTCGAGAGCTTCGTCGAGGCTTGCGATCACGGCGCGCTGACCACCGTTGCGGACGAAGCGAAGAGCTGCTTTTACCTTGGGGCCCATGGAACCGGCTTTGAAATGGCCTTCTTTTTCAAGGACTTCCATCTCGGAGAGCGTCAGCTTTTCAAGCCACTTCTGCTGCGGCGTGTTGTAGTTGATGGCTACTCTGGGAACATCGGTAAGAATCATCAGGAGGTCGGCCTTTACGGAAGCGGCAAGGCGTTCGCCTGCGAGATCTTTATCGATGACCGCCTCCACGCCCTCCCAAGTTCCGTCTTCCTTGCGGATGACAGGAATGCCGCCGCCGCCCGATGCGACTACTGTAAATCCTTTTTCAAGCAGCGTGTTGATGACGTCCGCTTCGACGATCGTCTTGGGGTCAGGGGAGGGGACAACACGACGCCAGCCGCGCCCGGCATCGTCGATCCATGTTTCTCCGGTTTCGGCGCTACGTTTTTTTGCGGCCTCTTCGGTATAGAAGGGACCCACCGGCTTTGTGGGATGTGCGAACGCCGGATCCGCAGGGTCGACCTCGACTCGGGTCACCAAGCACGCCGGAGCGTGCCCTTCGATACCGTCGGCGAGAAGGGTATTCTGTATGCTCTGGCAGAACATGTACCCGATAAGTCCTTGACTCTCCGCCCCGCATATATCCATGGGCATCGCGGGAACAGAGGCGCTTCCCAGTTCGTTCTGTATAAGTATTGCTCCGACCTGCGGACCGTTCCCATGCGTTACGACCACTTCGTGTCCCGCATGGATCATTCTGACGATCTGCGTCACGGTCTTCTGGACGTTTTCACGCTGTTCCGACGCATTCCCCTTTTGTCCTCTTTGAAGAATGGCGTTGCCCCCAAGTGCGACCAAAACTCTCATCTCTGTATAATTCCCTCCTGAATGTGGAAGTTGACTTGTATATTATAGAGTATGCTCGTTATTTCAGCAAGTCTTTAACAAAAGGCGGAAGCACGAATGCCGCTTTGTGGATGTCCTCCGTATAGTATCTCGTCCCTTCGGGAGCTGGTCTTCGGATATACGCCGGGTCGACGGTCTTCGATCCTAAGGTGTAGGTCCACATCCCGCTTGGGTAGGTGGGCATAGCTCCCCAGCACATCCGCACGATGGGGAAAACCGAGCTCATCTCGTTGAACGCTCCCTTGACCACGGATGCGTCGGTAAACGGTGATTCCGTCTGGGCGACCACCATGCCGTCCTTTTTCAGCGCAGAAAAAATATCCATGTAGAACGGGGAACGGAACAATCCGGCGGCAAAGTCGACCGGGTCGGTGCTGTCCACGATGGCCACGTCGAACTCGTCTCTGGTGGAGGCGATAAACTTGATCGCGTCCATCGGGCGAACATCCGCGCGCGGGTCCTCCAGGGCAACGTTGATCGTGGGAAGGTATTTTTTCGACGCGTTGATCACTTCCTCGTCGATATCGACGAGCGTCGCTTTTTCGACACATTTGTGACGGAGCACTTCTCGGAGCACTCCGCCATCTCCGCCGCCGACAATAAGCACTCTCTTCGGAGAAGGATGGGAACAGAGTGCGACATGGGCCATCATCTCCGAATAGCAGAACTCGTCTCGTTCAGTTATCTGGATCGCGCCGTCGAGCACCAGCATCCTGCCGTACTCCTCGGTCTGGACGAGCAGGATATCCTGATACGGGCTGGTGATATTCATAAGAACATCCGACACGCGGAGAGAGAGTTTCATGTTCGAGCTCTGTTCCTCGGTATACCACAGTTCGTTTGTCCGCTTTCTACGTATTTCCACGGGACAAGCCTCCTTTCACAAAGTACGCGCTCAATAGCGCATCGGGGACGGGTATTTCCCCGCCCCCGATGGACACTCTTCCGCCAGTATAAAAGAACTTCCTTTATTTTTCAAGAACGTACGCTTTGAGAGGAGGGAAGCCGTTGAAACAAACGGAGGAGTATGTTTGTGTATACGCTCCGGTGGTGAAAAAGTAGAGACGGTCGCCTTCCTCCAAAGACGCGGGAAGGGCATATTTTTCGTTTTCGTACAGGATGTCCATGCTGTCGCAGGTGGGGCCGGCGAGAATGGTCTCCTGGACAGGGCCGGTTTTTTCCGAGTAGATCGGGTATTTGATGGACTCGTCGAGCGTTTCGATCAAGCCGCCGAATTTTCCGGCGTCGAGGTATACCCATGAGTACTGGTTCGCTTCCGATTTCTTCGATATGAGAACGACCTCGGTGACGAGGACGCCCGCGTCGCCTGCCATGAATCTTCCCGGTTCGAGGATGATTTCAGGAAGCTCCTCGCCGAAGTCCTCCTTGAGAAAGCGGATGATCTCCGCCGCGTACACGGAGGTTTCGTGCGTCGGCGAGATGTACGTTGCGGGGAAGCCTCCTCCGAGGTTGAGCATTTTTAAAGGAATTCCTTCCGCAACAGCGCAATCGAAAAGATACTTGCAGGTGGAAATGGCGTTGTCCCACTGACCGATGTCCCGCTGCTGAGAGCCAACATGGAAAGAAATGCCGTACGGTTCAAGGCCGAGTTTGGCGGCCAGAATGATCAGCTTGAAAATCGTGTCGGGGTGCGCGCCGAACTTTCTGGAGAGCGGCCAGTCGGCGCCGCTTCCATCCGTTAAGATGCGGAAAAAAACACGCGATCCGGGAGCGTTTTTCGCAATCTTTCGCAGATCGCTCTCGGAATCCGTCGCAAAAAGGCGGACTCCCTTGGAGAATGCGTACGCAATATTTCGAGCTTTTTTTATGGTATTGCCGTAACTGATTCTGTCCGGCGAAGCGCCGAGTGCAAGAATGTGATCCAGCTCGTAAATGGAAGCGATGTCGAAGCAGCTTCCCTTTTGTACAAGCATACGGAGCACCTCTTCAAGAGGGTTCGCCTTCACGGCATAATAGATCTTCGCAAAGGGCAGTGAATCAAGAAGTTCATCGTACTTTTCCTCGACCTTTTTCAAGTCCACGATAAGAAAAGGTGTCTCTTTGTCATCGGAGAACGCCTTTATCCGCGCAAAATTCTCCTTGGACATGTAGCGTTCGAGGTCGAACTGAAACTCGTTTTCCACGTCTCTACCTCCTCCTTAGGGGTAATCTAAAAACCTATGCAGTGTACGACCTTCAAGTCAGAAAAGCAAGAGGGATCAAAAAAAGAAAGAGTAAACTCGGTAGGTATTTTCATCTCTTTCTTCTTCCCGTTTCCATGATAGAATCGAATTCTGTTGTGAGAACTTCCGCACCGTACGACGAGGAGGCACGCTTCATGTTTTATGGCAAAAGAAAAGTACCTGAGTGGGCGAAGCAGGCAGCGCTTCTGATCGTCCTGTTGGTACTTGCTGTTTCCGCCTGGCAGTGGTACCGGATACTTGAACATCGCGCAGAAGAAGAAATCTCCGCTCCCGCACCGGCCCCTTCTCCGGAGCCGACGCCGTTTCCTGCTCCTGCGCCTGAACCCGGGCCTGAACCCGAACACGAACCCGAGTCCGAACCTCTCGTTTCAGCGGAACCTCGCGTTATCTTGCGGCCGCCCGCGCCTCCTCATGACGCGCGGATCGATGAACCTTGGCTTCATGTTGTCAAGGGTCAGTTTCGAATGTACCTCTACAGAGGCGAGGAGGTCGAGCGCGTGTATCATATCGCCATCGGAGCGAACGGCGGACAAAAGCAAAGAGTGGGGGATCATCGTACGCCCGTCGGGAGTTTTTCCGTTCAGCAGATTCAGGATTCAAAAAAATGGACCTATGATTTCGGTGATGGGAAAGGACCTATTCAGGGCGCGTACGGTCCTTGGTTCATACGACTGCGAACCCCCGGGTGGAAGGGAATCGGTATACACGGCACCCACGATCCGGATTCGATCGGGACAATGATCACTCAGGGGTGCGTTCGCCTTTGGAACGAAGATCTCGAAGAATTAAAGGAAAAGGTCTTCATTGGAATGAAAGTTTTCATTTCGGAGTAGGACGATGCAATGGATTTCCATCTGATTGACCTCCCGTTACCGAAAACAGGTTTCAGGCGATTTGTTTCAGCATGGCTTTTGCGGGATGCTGCAAGAGACAAGACATATATCGTCGACCCGGGGCCGCCCTCTACCTGGCCACTGCTTCGTGACGCGGTGAACAGTAAAGGGAACGGCCGTGTCGACGCCGTGCTGTTGACCCATATTCATATCGATCATGCCGGAGCATCCGGGCTTGCCGCGAGAGACTTCGGCGCCTCCGTTGCAGCCCCGCAAAAGGGCGTGCCGCACCTGGTCGATCCTTCGGCCCTCTGGCATGGAAGCATACAAACGCTTGGCGAAACAGCGTTGCTCTACGGGAAGCCATCTCCTGTCCCGCTGGAGAAAATCCTTTCGATAGATTCTTTGCCGAAAGGATTTTCCGTTGTAGATACACCGGGTCATGCGGCGCACCATCAGAGTTTCCTTTTCGACGACGACGGCGCGCTGACTCTCTTTGCCGGGGAAGCCGCCGGAGTCTATCTTGAAGGGGAAGAACCTTTCCCCTATCTCCGGCCTGCGACCCCGCCCCGTTTTTTCCCCGATGTCACGTTGGCCTCCCTTGACAAGCTTTTGGAGCGCGGATGCTCCCGAATCTGCTACGGTCATTTCGGTGCGGCGGAAGGAGCAAGAGAGATGCTCACATTCGCCAAAGAGCAGCTGCTGTTCTGGAAGGACGTCATCCTTGGTCTCCTTCGGGGCAAAGCGGAACCGGGCGACGAAGAGCTCTTCCTCGAGGAACTTCTGGAACGCGATCCTTTTCTTGCCGCTTGGCGGCGAATGGATCACGATATACGAGAACGTGAGCGTATGTTTCTCTACAATAGTATCAGGGGGTACCTGGAGGCGTTTGCCCGGCAGAGTGAATAAACGGGGAGACTCCTTTCGGAACCTCCCCGTACTGCAAGCAGCTCGCGTCAGTTATTCTCCTCCGTCTTTTCATTTTTCTCGTAGGTATAGACGATTCCTTCGAAAGGTTCCGGTAACACCCGGCTGGCTATCGTCATGCTCCCTTCGTTGAACGTGATGGAGGAGAGGCGTAAAGGAAAGATGAACTTGCTCAAGTCGAGAAGCGGTTGGATCTGAGAGACAGCTTTTTCCGTGATGAAGTCCGGAACATCGACGCGATTGACACGAAGAGTATAGTCGTCGAGCCAGACCTGCTGCATGTCGACGATCTTGAACTTGCTGAATATCTCGATGAGGATATTCAGCGTGAACAGCACCCGGGCGTGGTAATTCCCGCGCGCGTATATCCCGTCGGGCGTCATCCGAACCTGAAGGTTGTGCCATTCGTCATCGTCGCCGAACTGTTTTTGAAGCAGGTTTTCGTTCAGGTCTTTCTCCGTAATGGAGGCGAAAACGTGGACATTGAGCACTTCTTTCGCGTCGAGCCCCCCTTCTTGCCCCCATCGAGAAGGTGGAGTGAGCGTGACGCCGACTGCGCGCAATCTCAAAGAATCAATACGCACTCCGCCGATATCGCAGCCGGTGACATCAAGATACAACTCTCTTATTAGCCCCTCGTCGTTCGGCTCATTTTCCAGGATCATGTGTATTTTTTCCGGCTTGAATTCCTCTACGAAATGATGAAGCAGTTTCTCTCCCCGCGTGTGCTTCGGTTCAGCGGAAGCCGCGTTCGCCTTCGATAGAATGAACACCGAAAGGCACAAAAAGAAGAGGAGGAAAAAGTTCCTCTCCCTGATATGTCCACGACTGGACAGATTCGAAAAAATGCGCATCAAGCATCCTCCTCCCAAGATTTACGGCACTTCGATATCGATAGAAAGATCTTGCACACTCGGCGTTTTACCCCGTTCTTTCTATACGGTCTACCTCTTCGGCCAACTCCTCCCATTGCACGAGAAGATCCGCAATCTGGCGGGCGGCTTCGTTCCGTTCGATCAGAAGCGCTGAAACCCTGATCGAGTCCGTAAGGAACGATGGATCGCAGAGCTGAGCATCGCGTTCGGCCTGATCTCTTTCGAGATGTTCGATGCGTGCTTCGAGAGGTTCCATCGTGTCCAGAACTTTTTTTTTGCGCCTGTAGAGCGCGTTTCTTTTCTCCGCCTCCATTCGTTTGAGGTTCCGTATTCCGTCCTGGGGAGGTGTATCGGATGATGCGCTTCCATTTTTAAACGAAACAAGCGAGGCTTCCGATGCAAGACGTTCCCGCCTTTTTTCGATGAACCAGGAGTAGTTCCCGGGGTACACAATTAAAGAGCCGGCAGTTATCTCAATCACTTTGTCAACTAAATTATCCAGGAAGAAACGGTCGTGCGACACGATGACAAGCGTGCCGTCGTATTCCAGAAGCGCTCTCTGGAAGAGATCTTTCGTCTGCATATCCAGATGGTTCGTGGGCTCGTCGAGGATCAACACGTTCGCTTCTTCAAGAAGAAGTTTGAGGAGAGCGAGTCTCGACTTTTCTCCTCCCGACAAAACGGAGACGGATTTATAGATATCGTCTCCTCCGAAGAGAAAAGCCCCGAGAAGGTTCCTTTTTTCCCTTTCCGACCACGCTGTATTTCTTGAAGAGAGCGTATCCCAGACAGTCCTTGTATAGTCAAGATTCTGAGAAGACTCTTGAGAGAAAAAAGCGAGTTTGACGTTATGACCGAAACGGACCGATCCTGAAGAAGGGGGCTCCGTTCCGCCCAGGAGCCGCGAGAGCGTCGATTTCCCGGCGCCGTTCACTCCGACGAGGGCTATTTTCTCTCCTCTCTGAATGGAAAGCGACGCGTCATGAAGTACGACCTTATCTCCGTATCGTTTTTCGACATCCTTGAGGACGATCGTCTCGAGGCCGCTTCGTGTACACGGCGGAAAACGGAAATGCACACGTTGTGTCTCTTCTTCTATTTCGACGAGCTCGATCTTCTCAAGATGTTTTATCCGGCTCTGCACGGAAGAGGCTTTGGAGGCCTTATAACGAAAACGTTCGATAAATTCCTCGATGCGCGCAATCTCTTCCTTTTGCTGCTTCTGCGTCTTGCGAAGATCGTCGATGCGGCGTTCCCGCTCTTCGACGTACGCGGAAAAATTTCCTTGATAGAGTGAAAGGGAGCCAAGTGAAAGTTCCGCGACCGAGGTGCACATCGCATCAAGAAAACGCCTGTCGTGAGAGACCGCGATAATTGTTCCCGAAAACACGGAAAGCCAGCCTTCCAGCCACTCCATGCTCTCGGTATCAAGATGGTTCGTCGGTTCGTCCAGAAGGAGTATGTCGGGAGAAACGAGGAGCAGCGACGCCAAATGAAGGCGCATCTTCCAGCCTCCGGAGAAGCTGCCGCAGGTAGAAAACGCGTCTTCGTCGGCAAACCCGAGCCCTTTGAGGATTTTCCGCGCCCTGGCTTCGAATGCAAAGCCGTCTCGCATCTCATACTCTTTCATAAGC
>LVBO01000336.1 GCA_001604435.1 Synergistales bacterium Syner_01 | reverse complement strand
CTCTACGTGTAAGGCGGTGGACAGGATGAGAGCAATCAGTTTTTCCCAGGCGACGCTGGAAGCGATGGAAGAGGAGATGGCCCGCGACGAACGGGTCTTCGTCATGGGCGAGGATATCGCCCGACAGGGTGGTATCTTCGGTCAGTTCAAGGGGCTGCCGGAGAAGTTCGGTACCGGTCGGGTGATGGATACGCCCATCAGCGAGACGGCGATCGTGGGCGCGTGCGTGGGCGCGGCGCTTGCCGGGATGCGCCCGGTCGCGGACATGCACTTCGCGGACTTCGCCGGAGTGTGCTTCGACGAGATCTACAACCAGATGGCGAAGATCTACTACATGTTCGGCGCCCAGAAACCCGTCTCCATGGTATTGCGCGCGCCGGACGGCCTTGTGAACCAGGCTGCGGCGCAGCACTCGCAGTCTCTCGAGGCGTTCTTCATGCACATCCCGGGACTGAAGGTCGTTATCCCCTCGAACCCCGCGGATGCGAAGGGACTGCTGAAATCGGCGATCCGCGAGGACAACCCGATCATCTTCTTCGAGCACAAGGCGCTCTTCTCCATGAAGGGCGAAGTCCCGGAGGAGGAGTACCTGACGCCCATAGGCAAGGCGAAGGTCGTGAAAGAGGGAAGCGACGTGACGCTCGTTTCGTACTCGATGACAATGAACCTCTGCGTCAAGGCGGCGGAGTTGCTGTCGAAGGACGGAATCAGCGCCGAGCTGATCGACCTCCGGACGATCTCGCCATTGGACAAGGAGACGATCCTTGAATCGGTGTCGAAGACAACCCGCCTCGCCATCGCGCACGAAGCTGTCAAGCAGGGCGGCGTGGGCGCGGAGATCGCCGCCATCGTCGCCGAGGAGGCGATCGACTGTCTGGACGCGCCGATCGTTCGCGTCGGCGCTCCGTTCACTCCGGTTCCCTTCGCTCGTCCGCTGGAGCAGGCGTACCGAATCACCCCGGAGAAGATCGCCGCGGCCGTCCGGGCGATCTTCTAGGTTCGGGCCATGGCGACGGAACGGGTTTCGTCGGCGGAAGCGGTGATCGGACGGACGATTCTCGTCCGCCTCGCTCCCGGAGAGGACGTCTTCGAAGGGCTGCGCGCGGTGTGCGAGCGTCATGGACTCCGCTCCGGGCGAATCGCTACGATGATCGGGAGTCTGCGTGCCGCGAGCCTTGTTTGCGTGACGCCCGATCCGGTTAATCCGGGGCGTGTCGTGTACCTTGATCCCAGGACCGTCGATGGTCCGCTTGAACTGATCGCGGTGCAGGGAGTTTTCGGGCCGGACGAAACGGGAGACGTCTCGATCCATCTGCACGCGCAGGTGGCCGGGGAGGATCTGCGTCCATTCGCGGGGCATCTTGCGGATACGGGGAAGAACCGAATTCTCGCCACGGCGGAGATTGTTCTCGACGTGTTCGAAAGCGCCGAACTCAGGCGCTCGTTCGATGAGGAGACAGGATTTACACTTTTCAAGATTTTTCCGAAACTGTGATTTTACGTTACAATACTTGAATACCGTCGTCGGCACAAGGAGGTGATCGCTCCGCTACCGAAGGAAGTGTGGAAGGAAAAGCGCTGTACCGAACATGGGAAGTTGTGAAACCACATTCAGGAGGTAAAGAAGAAGATGAAAAAACTCGTTGCGCTGCTCGTCCTTGTTTCAGCTCTGTGCGCGTTCTCCGTTCCGGCTTTTGCGGCCTACAAAGCCGAGTACAAACTCGATATCGTCCCCAGTCTCACCACGTCCTGGGGTATGGGCGCCGTGTATTTCACCGAACTAGTGAAGGAAAGAAGCGAAGGAAAAATCAACATCAAAGTCTATCCCAACTCTCAGCTTACCACCGGAGCCCAGACCAACGCATTCATGCTCGTCCGCAACGGAACGATCGACTTCGCGGTGCAGTCCTCCATCAACTACTCGCCGCAGCTCGTGGAGCTCAACCTTTTTGCTCTTCCTTTCTTCATCGCGAATCAGCCCGACAAGTATGCCGCTCTTGATGCGGTCAAGGCCGGGAAATCGGGCGAGATGGTCGTCAAAGCCGTCGAAAGCAAGGGTGTGAAGTTCCTTGCGTGGGGAGAGAACGGTTTCCGCGAGCTGACGAACTCCAAGAAGGAAATTCGCACTCCTCAGGATCTGGAGGGAATGAAGATCCGCGTGGTCGGCAGCCCGATTTTCCTCGACGCGTTCCGGGCGATCGGCGCCAACCCCGTCACCATGAACTGGAGCGACACCATGGCGGCCATCCAACAGGGCGTCGTCGACGGCCAGGAGAACCCCATCAGCACGTTCTACCCCGTGAAGATGCACGAGTATCACAAGTTCGTCACAGAGTGGCATTATGTCGTCGACCCCACGCTCTACGTCGTGAACCCCGGCGTATGGAAATCCTTCTCCGCCGAGGATCAGAAGATGATCCAGGATGCGGCGGTCGAAGCCGGAAAGTACATGATCGCCCTTGCCCGTATCAGCCTCGACGACGGGACCGCGCACAAGTATCTCGAGAGCATCGGGAAACTGCCCGAGATCACCGAGTGGCACAAGACGCTGACCGACGTCGGAATGAAGGTGACCATCCTGACGCCGGAAGAGACGAAGGCGTTCGCCGACAAGACGGCTCCCGTCGTCGAGGAGTGGCGTTCCAAGATCGGCGAAGAAATCGTCGCCGCCGCCGAAGCGGATATGGCGGCTGTAGCGAAGTAACCGTCAACGTTCACGACCTCGGGGGGACACCTCCCCCCGAGCCCTCGGCTCGCTCCGGGGGCCTTCTCTTCCTTCCTCCCCGCACGCTTCTTCGCTCGACTTCGAGGGAGAACGTCTGCGGGACGCGTGGGGGAGGAAATCACGGAGTTTTTTCAGAAGGGATTGGCCTAATATGGTAAAAAAAATATTCGATAACTTCGAGGAACTTCTCGGTTCTCTCATTCTTGTCGTGATGGCGGTGGTCACGTTCGCCAACGTTATTACCCGCTACTTCGTCTTTTATGCGCTCGCATTCACAGAAGAGGTCACCATCTACCTTTTCGTCTGGCTGGTGATGCTGGGAACAGCTGTCGCCTTCAAGAAGGGTACGAATCTGAGCATGACTTTTCTCTATGACAAGCTCCCCCGTAAGGGAAAGAAGGTCTGTTTCTATATTTCCGTCGGTATGTCGCTCATGTTCTTCGGACTTTTAGCGTACTTGGGATATGTCCAGGTTATGGACGAGATCGACCTTGCCGTCACATCGCCGTCGCTCGCCATACCGATCTACTACTACACGGTCGCTCTGCCCGTCTTCTCCGCGCTTATTTTCATTCGCATTCTGCAGGCGAGTCTGGCGACGATTCATACAAACGAGTTTTAGGAGGGACGAGAGATGGAGTCTTTGCTTCGTGAACCAGCATTCTGGACGATCGTCCTCTTTCTGATCCCTCTCCTGTTGAGGGTCCCCATCGCCGTAGCCCTCGGTTCGGCCGCCATCTTCGTGGTCTGGAACTGGGATCTTGGCTATCAGATGCTTTCGTACAGCTTTTTCTCCGGCATCGCGAAGTTTCCTCTTCTTGCGATTCCCTTCTTCATTCTCGCCGGAGTCATCATGGAAAAAGTCGGCATCGCCGAGAGGATCATCGCGCTCATCAAGCAGCTCGTGGGTGATATGACAGGCGGCCTTGCAGTTGCGACCGTCATCGTGGCCGCGTTCTGGGGGGCCGTGAGCGGCTCCGGTCCGGCAACGGTGGCGGCCCTCGGCCTTATCCTCATTCCCGGCATGGCGGAGGCGGGGTATGACAAAGCGTTCGCCACCGCGGTCGTTTCCGTGTCCGCGGGGCTCGCGATCATCATTCCGCCGAGCATCTCCTTCATCGTGTACGGCGATATCATGGAACAGTCAGTGGGCACGCTCTTCGCCGCCGGAGTCGTACCGGGCATCGTCGTTGCAGGCTTTCTTTGCGTCGCGGTCTGGCTGATCAGTAAAAAGCACGGCTACAGGGGGGCTCCCCGGGGTACTTCCAAGGAAGTTCTTTTTGCACTGAAGGACGCTTTCTGGGGACTTTTCACACCCGTTATCATCCTCGGAGGTATTTACGGAGGAATCTTCACACCCACCGAGGCCGCGGCGGTTGCAGTGTTCTACGGTCTGTTCGTCGGCGTCTTTATCTACCGAACCCTTACTATCCGCATCCTCTACGACATTCTTCGCGAGACGGTCGCGGGGACGTCGGTTGTCATGATCGTGGTCACCTGCGCGGGGCTCTACTCCTGGCTCGGTACCACCGTGGGGCTTATCGACAAGATCGCGGCGCTTCTTCTGGGCATCTCGGAGAATCCGCTGGTCATCCTGCTCATGATCAACATCATTCTGC
>LVBO01000030.1 GCA_001604435.1 Synergistales bacterium Syner_01 | reverse complement strand
CATCCTGAACACGCGCTCCTGCTCTCCCCACCGGAGGCTCGTCTGAAAGCCGACGAGATTGAAGAGCGTTCCTTCGCGGTTATCCTGGCGCAGCTGGACGACGGCCCACGCCTCTTCTCCCGTTCCGGGCAGAGGAAGCCCCACCGGGCGCAGCGGACCGAAGCGGAGGGTGTCGATGCCGCGCGACGCCATGACTTCGACGGGGAGACACCCCTCGAACCAGGAGGGAGAATCCTCGAAGTCGTGCGGAAGCGCCCGCTCCGCGGCGACGAGGGCGTTCCAGAACGCCTCGTACCGTTCGCGAGTGAACGGACAGTTGATATAGTCCTCCTCCTGCCCCCAGCGCCCGCGGCGAAAGGCGACGGACATGTCGATGGAATCCGCGACGACGACGGGCGCGACGGCGTCGAAGAAGGAGAGGTACTCGGTCCCGGCCTGTCCCTGCAAGATCGCGGCAAGCGCCGCCGAGGTCAACGGGCCGGTGGCGACGATCGTCGGTCCTTCGGGCAGGGAGACGCACTCCTCCCTGAGAACGACAACCTGCGGAAGCGCTTCGAGCCGCTCCGTGACCTTGCGCGAAAAGATTTCCCTGTCCACGGCGAGCGCTTTGCCCGCCGGGACGCGCGATTCGTCGGCGCAGGAGAGAATAAGGCTGTCCAGGCGGCGCAGCTCGTTTTTGAGGACTCCGGCGGGACTCGCGACGCCGTCCGCGCCGAAGGAGTTGCTGCAGACGACCTCGGCGAGCATCTCCGTGGAGTGCGCCGGGGTTGTCCGCAAGGGGCGCATTTCGAGAAGGAGCACGCCGATACCGCGCCGAGCGAGCTGCCACGCGGCCTCCGAACCTGCGAGTCCCCCGCCGACGACGGTGACGCGCCTATTCATCCGCGCCCGCCTCCCGCACACGTGTAAAACCGCATTTGGCGCATTCCTCCGCCCCCTTCGTCCCCTTGGCGAAAAGATCCGCTCCGCACTGCGGGCACTTCTCCCCGGAGGGGGGATTCCACGAGACGAAGTCGCACGCCGGGTACCGGGAACAACCGTAGAAGGGCTTCCCCTTGCGGCTCTTTCGCTTGACGACATCTCCCTCGCCGCACTTCGGACAGACCGCCCCGGTCTTCACAAGGACCGGCTTGGTGAATTTACAGTCGGGGTAGCCGCTGCATGCGATGAATTCGCCGAAACGGCCGTTTTTGAGCACGAGGGGCTTGCCGCACTCGGGGCAGTTCTCGCCCGTAGGTTCCGGGGGCGGAAGCTTTTCGGCAGGGGCCTTCTCCGCGTCCTGCATCGTGCGGGTAAAGGCGTCCCAGAACTCTCCGAGGACGGAGAGCCAGGAAACATTGCTCTCCTCGACGTCGTCCAGACTCTCCTCCATGCGTGCGGTGAAGCCCGTGTCGACGATCGCGGAGAGGCTCTCCGCGTCGAAGTATTTCCGGAGGAAGGAGTCCACCGTCTTCCCAAGCTCGGAGGGCTGAAGGCGGCGCTCCTCGTTGCGCGCGACGTACCCTCTGTCGTAGAGGGTCTCCACGATGGAAGCGTACGTCGAGGGGCGGCCGACGCCTTCGTCTTCGAGCACCTTGATCAGGCTGGCCTCCGAGTAGCGTGCGGGAGGGCGCGTGAACTTCTGTTCGCGCTCCGTCTTCTCGACGCGGAGCGTCTCCCCGGCGCGGGCGGGCGCGAGGCTCTCTCCCTTGAGGTCGAGGGGCCAGACCACGCTCCACCCGGGGAAGACAAGCGTCTCGCCGAGCTGGCGAAGACCGACCTTGCCGGCGGTCGCGGAAAGCGTCGCGTTGGCGACCTTCGCCTTCGACATCTGCGAGGCCACGTAGCGGTTCCAGATGAGCGAGTAGAGCTTCATCTGGTCGTTCGTGAGGATACCTTCGAGACTCTTCGGCACGATGGTCACATCGGTAGGCCGGATCGCCTCGTGGGCGTCCTGCGAACGTCCCTTGGAGGCATACTCGTTCGCTTTCTCCGGAAGGTACTCCGGATCGAAGGCCGAGGCGATGTACTGTCTGCACTTCTCGAGCGCCTCGGGAGCGATTCTGAGGCTGTCGGTACGCATGTAGGTGATAAGACCGGTCGGCCCCCTGTCGGGCAGAGAGACGCCTTCGAAAAGTTCCTGGGCGATACTCATCGTCCGGCGGGGCGACATGCTGTTCCTGCGGGCGGATTCCTGCTGGAGAGTGCTCGTTTTAAAAGGAGCCGGAGCGGCGCGGAAGCTCTCGCGCACTTTAAAGTCGGAAACGACGAGGGGAGACTTCAGAATCTCTCCGACAAGGACGTCGACGAACTCCTCCGAGTCGATAAGAAGCGACTTCCCCTCTTTCCAGAGGCTCTTCCCGTCGAAACTGTCCACCTTGAGCGAATAGAGTCTTCCGTCCTCCGCAACGGCGAGCACCGTGACGATCCAGTACTCCTTGGGAACGAACCCGTCGATCTCCCGTTCACGCTCGCAGATGAGCGCGAGCGCCACCGACT
>LVBO01000335.1 GCA_001604435.1 Synergistales bacterium Syner_01 | reverse complement strand
GAAGAATCTCGTCCACCCTTGGGATTCCGACCCGGCGGGCGGACCTCCCCTTGGCAACGCACGCATCCGCGATTGCCTCGTCCGGGGCATGGAGGCCTTCCGCTGGAACGACCGTCGTTTGCTTCCGTCCGGCGACGGTCGCATGCGGCGAGGCGTCGGACTTGCGTGCGCCACGCACGGCAACGGCTACTACGGTTCTCCCTATCCCGACTTCATGTCCATGGCGATGCGCTTCTGCGAGGACGGTACGGTTCTTGTGAACGCGGGGCTCCACGAACTGGGCAACGGGACGCTGACCACGGTGGGACAGATCGTCGCCGAAGCGCTTGATCTCCCTCCGGAACGGATCGAGGTGTGCGAGAGCGACACTTCGACCACTCCGTTCGACGTCGGGTGCGTAGCCAGCCGCGTCACCTACGTCTGCGGCGCGTGCGCTCTTGAATTGGCGGAGAAGCTCAAAGCGCGCTTTCTTGAACAGAGTGCGCGCGTGCTCCGGATCGACGCGCGACATCTTGCTCTTCGCGGCGCCGAACTGGTGGATACCAAAGGCGGCGCCAGCTGGAGCTACGGCGAGATGGTCTGCCGCATCGCGAAAGAGCTGCGCGAGGAAGTCGGCGAATATCTGCACTACAAACCGGACCGCAACCCCGCATCCTACGGCGTGCATTTCGCCGAAACGCTGACGGATACCCTCACCGGAATGGTCGAGGTGACGGACTACCTGGCTGTGCACGACGTGGGCCGGGCGATCAATCCCCGTCTGCTGCGGGGGCAGATCTACGGCGGCGTCCAGATGGGCGTCGGTATGGCGCTCTCCGAGGAGCTTGTGTACGACTCGAAAGGAAGGCCGAAGAGCGCGTCGCTGAGCCGCTACACTATGGTCAACGCCCCTTCGATGCCGAATGTCGGCGTGCTGCTCGTCGAAGAGGGCGAACCTGGCGGACCGTTCGGCGGAAAGAGCATCGGCGAGATATGCACGGTGCCGGTAGCTCCGGCCATCGCAAACGCTGTCAACGCTTCGCTCGGGACGTCCATGACGGAGCTGCCGTTCTCACCGGAACGCATTCTGGCCGCTCTGTCGGCACGGCGGGAAACGAACGCACGATGAAGCCGCGGAGACACACCCCGGCGCAGCGAACCTGGACAGGATGGAGGAATGTGCTTTGAGCATCGTACTGACCGGCAACAACCTCACGTTGGCTCAGCTGTACGCAATCGCCCGGATGAACGAACCGGTGGAGATTCACCCCGACGCCGCACGACGCCTGGAGGAATCCCGACAGCTCGTGTTCGACCTCGTCGAAAGCGACGTTCCGGTGTACGGCTTCAATACCGGCGTGGGGTGGAACAAGGACAAACATATCGCGGCGGACTTCTTCAAGGAGTACAACGAGAACGTCATCCATTCGCACTCCCTCGGCGTCGCTCCCGAGGCTTCGCGCGAGGAGGTTCGGGCCGCGATGGCGATCCGCCTGAACTGTCTTCTTCGCGGCAACACGGGCATACAGCCCGCAATTGCGCGACGATACGCGGAGTTTTTGAATCTCGGCATTACCCCGGCGGTTCCGCAACGCGGTTCCGTCGGAGAGTCCGACATCGCCGTCCTCTCGCACATCGGACTCGCGATGATCGGCGAAGGCGACGCGGACTACGACGGAACGAGGATGACCTCGGCCCGCGCCCACGCTGAAACGGGGCTGCAACCGGTCGAGCTCGGTCCGAAGGACGCGCTTGCGATCGTCAATTCAAGCGCCTTCGGCATGGCGCAGGGAGCGATGGCCCTCTGCGATCTGCTCGATCTCGTCGACCAGGCCGACTTGATCTACGCGGTCTCTCTCGAAGGACTGAACGGAAATACTTCCCCGCTCGAACCGAAGGTCCACGAAGCGCGCCGCCTTCAAGGGCAAGCGAAGAGCGCCGCGCTCGTCAACCGGTTTCTGGAAGGGAGTTTCATCTTCTCTCCCGATCCGGAAAAACCCGTACAGGACCCGCTCTGCTTCCGCGGAGGAGCCTATGTCCACGGTTCGCTCCGCGATGCGCTGGAGTATGTCGTCGAGAAGAGTCTCGTCCAGATGAACTGCTCCGACGACAACCCCTGCCTTCTGCTGGACGAGCGGCGCATCGTCTCGTGCTCGAACTTCGAGACGACCACCCTGGCCGCCGGATTCGAAATGCTTTCCGTCGTGCTGAGCCACGTTTCCCGGATGTCCTGCTACAGAATGATCAAGCTCGGCAACCCGGCGTTCACCGGACTGACGCGCTTTCTGACGCCCGCGGAAGGGAAGGTGCACGCCTTCGGAACGATCCAGAAGACGTTCTCCCTTCTGGATACGGAGATTCGCCATCTTTCCAACCCCTCGACAGTGGACTACCTCTCGCTCGCGGGAGATATCGAGGACCACGCGAACAATTTGCCCCATATCGCGCAGAGGGTACGAAAAATCGCGGACAACCTGAAGTACATCCTGGGCATGGAGATGATGCACGCCGCGCAGGCGGTTTCGCTTCGAAAACAGGCGGCCCCCGGTCTTCCGCTGGGAAAAGGAACGACCGCCGCATACGAGGAGTTCCGGAAGGCAATTCCGTGGCTCGACAGAGACCGTACGCTCTCGACGGATATCGGGAAGGCATACGGCGTCGTCAACGAAGGGGGGATGCTCCGGACGGCTCTTTCCGCCTCCGCCCGCGCGTAGCCGAAACACCCCGCACCGAACATACACTAAAACCAGGAGGTATTCGCACATCATGAACACGAACGACGTTCAGATTCGCAAAGGGATATTCATCCCCATCTCCCTTACCTTTCTCGGCATCATCATCGTCGGACTCGTCGCCCCCAAGCTTTTTTACGACGCGCTCAACGCCATCGTGGAATTCGCCTTCCTCAACTTCGGATGGCTCTTCCAGATCTCCGGCAACATCTTCCTCTTCATCTGTCTCTTCTTCTGCTTCTCGAAGTACGGCAGCATACGGTTCGGCGGCAAGGACGCGAAACCCGAGCTGTCCACGTGGAACTGGTTCGCCATCTCCCTCTGCGCCGGAATCGCCACCGGCATCGTCTTCTGGGGGATTGCGGAACCGCTCTACCACCTTATGGACTCCGGCGTCTTCGAAGTCCTCGGCATCACGCCGAAGACCGAGCAGGCGGCGATGTTCTCGATGGTCACAACTTATATCCACTGGACCTTCATCCCCTATGCGATGTACGGCATCTGCGGTCTCGGAATCGCATACGCGGCGCACAACATGAACCTCCCCTATCAGGTCAGCTCCACTCTCTACCCGATCGCAGGCAAAAGCATCAACGGCTTTACGGGAGCTCTTGTCGACGGAATCTGCTTGCTCGGCATCGCCGGCGGTGTTGCGGCCGTCCTCGGCGTCGGTACTATGCAGATCAGCAGCGGCATCCAGATACTCACCGGCATCCCCGCGGGAAAAACGATGTGGATCGCCGTCGTCTGCGCCATGGTCGCCGTCTACGTCATCTCCAGCTACACGGGACTGAACCGCGGAATCCGGCAGCTTTCGGACATGAACGCGAAGATTTTCCTCGCCCTGATGCTCTTCGTCTTCGTCTTCGGACCGACGCGCTTCATCCTCTCGCTCGGTACGCAGGCGACCGGGCACTTCATCAACGAGTTCTTCATCCGGACCCACTACCTGAGCCCCGTCGACGGTTCCGCGTGGCCGCGCTGGTGGCCGATCTACTACTGGGCCATCTGGCTTGCCTATGCGCCGCTCATCGGCATGTTCCTCGCACGGCTCGCCAAGGGGCGCACCATCCGGCAGTTCATGCTGATGAACCTCATGGTTCCCGCCATTTTCGGCCTGCTGTGGTTCTCCGTATTCGGCGGCGCG
>LVBO01000334.1 GCA_001604435.1 Synergistales bacterium Syner_01 | reverse complement strand
CGAGACGGAGCATGTCTTTCAGCAACAGCGCATGGCGTTGGAGCATCTCGGCTTCCGAACGGGAGAGGGACGCCACCAATCCCCCGAGGTGCAGGGCGTACAGTCCGTCTTCCGCGAGCGGTACTCCCGGAAAGAGAATCGTCTCCTTGAAGAGGACCGAGGCTTCGGGCGATTTCCAGAGCGCTTGCCGCCCTTCGGTTCCCGGAACGGGAATTACCGGCAGGAACATGTGCCCGATCAGGTAGGATGCCGAGTCGCGCATCGTCAGCGGATCGAACGATTGGATGGAACGTTCCCAATGATAGTGCCCGCCGAAATAGCGGAGAATGTCGGAGAAGACGACGTCGTCCGCAAGTGGCGTTTCTCTTCCGTCCGCGAAGAACCGGAGGAAAAGATGCAGGGGCGTGGGGAGGGGATTCCGGTCGGCGATGGAGAGAAACGCTCCGAAATCCAGCGGGTCGTCTTCCGACGAGAGGAACGCCTCGACGAGCGCGCGTTCATGTTCCTCTCCAACGGGGCACGGGCAGGTCAGCATGGTGTAGAGCAGAGTTTGCAGAGCTTTTCTTTCAATCAACATTACAAAAATCTCCCTTCGACTCGTTATGAGAACAGCGGTACGACGGCGGAATACCCTCTGCCGCCGGAGGAAAACGATATCCTTCGGACATCGGCGCCATACAGCCTTCGCAGGTTCTCGTCGACGAGAACCTCGTCGCATTTTCCACAAACATGCTCCTCGGAGGAAAACATAAGCAGCGCCCTGTCCGAGACGACGTGCGCGTGGTGCGGCATGTGTGTGCTCATGATCACCGCCATGCCGTCTTCCCGGAGTGACCGGAGCGTGCGGAGCATGGAGTTCTGATTCCCGAAGTCCAACGCGGAGGCGGGTTCGTCGAGGACAAGGCAGCGGCACTCCGAGGCCAGAGCGCGGGCTATGAGCGTCATCTGCCGTTCGCCTCCGCTCAGCGTACGAAACGGACGATCGGCGAGAGAATCCAGCCCGAGGCGCTCCAGGCAGCGATGCGCGACGGCGAAATCGCGTTTTCCTGGAGGGGTGAACAGCCCGAGGTGGCGGCTTCGCCCCATCACCACCATATCAAGAACGCTGTATCCGAAGGAAGCCGCCGCGATCTGCGGCACATAGCCGACGTTTCCACCCCGTGCTATATTGCCTTCGGAGAGGCGAAGCATCCCCTGGATCGCTTTCAGAAGCGTCGTTTTTCCCTTGCCGTTCGGCCCGAGAATGGAGAGAATCTCTCCTTCCCCGACGGTGAAACTGAGCGAGCGGAATATCCAGCCTCCTCCGTTGTATCGAAATCCACCGTTTTCCATGTCGATCACATCCATGCGCCTCCTTCTCTCCGACGTTTTTTCAGCAGGAATGCGAAGAGCGGAGCTCCCGCAAGCGCCGTCAGTATGCCGATCGGTATCTCCGCCGCCGTCAGGCTTCTGGCGACGTCGTCCATAAGCGTGAGGTACGTAGCGCCGAGAAGCGCGGAGACCGGAAGCAGCTTGCGATGGTCCGAGCCGACCAGCATTCGCGCCATGTGGGGCACGACCAGCCCCACCCATCCTACGATTCCCGCCAGCGCGACGGTCGCGGCGGTGATCAGCGTCGTACAGACGAGCACGAACCACCTGTTGCGTCCGACGTCGATGCCGAGCGCTTCCGCTTCCTCCTGTCCCAGCGAGAGAACGTTGATTCTGAAGCGTACCAGATAGAGCAAGGTTCCGGAGCAGCAGATCACCGGAACGGCGAAGACCAACCTGTCCCAGGACGACGACGCGAAGCTCCCCATCAACCACATGACGATCGCGGGAAGCTTGTTGTACGGATCCGCCACGTACTGCCCGAGGGATGTGAGCGCCGTGAAGAACGCGCTGATGACCACGCCGCCCAGCACCAGCGAAAGGAGCGATTCCTCCCGATCGCCCGAGCCGAGGCTCCACACGGCGATCATCGCCAGAAGCCCGAAGACGAAGGCGAGCGGAATCACCGCGAACAGCCCGTCGAAAAGTAAAATCGCCAGGGCGCCGCCGAATCCGGCGCCCGAGGAAACCCCGATGATCTGCGGCCCCACGAGCGGATTGCGGAAGACGCCCTGAAGCGCAGCCCCGGCCATCGCCAACCCGCCCCCGGCGATCAACGATCCTAAAACGCGGGGGAGACGGATGAGGAGGACCACCGAGGTCTCCTGAACATTCCAGGAGCCCTCGGCGGGGATGAGCGCCGAAAACAGGATCCCGGCGACGCGCTCCACGGGCACGGGAAAACGCCCGACCGCCAAGGAGAACAAGGCGACCGCTCCCGTCAAGACGAAGAGCATGCCCGCGAGCAACGGAAAAGAGAAAACGGCGCGTCGTTCGGTCACGATCGCTTACTTCGCCCTTCCGAAGAGAGCGTCGTAGTGTGCGCTCCCTCTGTTTTTATCCATCAGAAGAATATGGTCGTACTGTTCGCGCGAAGGGACCTTTCCGTACAAAAGCCCGTAGGCCCGTTCCATTTCTCCGGCAATGTCGAACGTGTCCCGCCCCGGGTGGAGCACGGAAGACATCCACATCCACATGAGCGGCGTCTCCTGATTGGGGGGATCCCAGCGGTAGCCTCCGAGGGGAAGCTTGTAGACGCGGCGGTTCCTGACGGCGGAAACTCCCTTCAGGCGCTCGTTGGTGTACACGTGGTCGGGGGAGAGATCCCGTTCGAATCCGTTGAGCAGGATGACTTCGGGGTCCCAAAGCAAAATCTGTTCCTCGTTCACAGCGGCGAATCCGTCGATCTCTTCCGCGGCGACGTTCTTCCCTCCGGCGAGCGCGATGGAAACGTCGTTGTGCGTGTTTTTTCCTGCGACCTGATAGTTTGCGAGAAAACGAAGAAAGTAGAGCGTCCGAGGCTTTTCGGAATCGGGAATCGCGCCGCTTCTCTTCGCGAGCTGTTCGCGGGTCTTCCGATGCCAGTCGAGAATCGTCGCCGCCTTTTCCTGCTTGCCGAGGATGGCGCCGAACGTCTCTATCCACCCTTCAAGATATTCCTGCGTTCCGTACTTGAAGAGCGCCACCTTCATCCCGGCGTTCAGCAAAGGAGTGTAGAGATTGTCTCCGAAGTTCCCCCACTGGAAAACGATATCCGGGGCGAGGCTCATCAATGTCTCCACGTTCGGTTGAAAGCCCTCTCCCTGAACGATGTCGCTGCGTATCTTCAGAGCTTCCGGGAAGAATTCGGAGAGGATTTCCCCTTCCATGGCCGTCTTCGAAAGCGGGTTCATCCCTACAAGCTTTTCGGAAGACCCGTCGAGGGCGAGTACCATGCTCGCCGCCGGAATAGGAATGGTGACGATGCGCTTGATCGTACCCTCGATCTCGATCTCTCTTCCCGCCTGGTCCGTGACGACCGTTTTGGCTCCCTCTCCCGGAGAGATGAGAAAGCACGAAAGCAACAGGGCGCATACCCCTGTTCCGACGACGCGAAGCCTGTTTTTCAAAATATGGCGCATACAGCGATCTCCTTTCTGTTTGCAAAAATATTGTTGTCTCTGAACACAAGCGCGAAAGCGTTTATGTTAGATATATAAAACACTTGCGGAGGATACCAAATCCGGCAGGAGTTTGTCAAGCCTTATATTTCATCTCCGTCACCGGAAGGAAAACTGGTCTGGCCCAACGCGACCGGGGAGGAGTTGGGAACTTGCAAGATGCATGCGATATGCTTCTTTGAATCAAATTTTCTTCAGAGGCCTTTTCTTGAAACCTCTTGACATTCCCGTTACACAAAGGGTATTCTATCGAATGTATGAAGCTTGTATTTAGCTTGTATACAAGAAAGCGTTTCGAGAGGAGAGAGCGCCGGTGCGGGAGAAGAAAAAAGACCAAGCCTACGAATCGATTCGAACGCTGGTGCTCCAGCGCGGAGCCTCCGATCCCTTCGTCATCTCCGAGAATTCTCTGGCCGCGGAGCTGAACATGAGCAGAACGCCGATACGGGAAGCTCTTCAGCGTCTCCAGATGGAGGGGTTCATCGAGATTCACCCTCATCGCGGCATCGTCATTCCGGAGGTCTCCGTAATCGAAGTGAACGAAACGTTCGCTCTCAGGATGGCGATCGAAGAATTCGTGATCAAAGAGATCATCCCCTTTATGACGGAGCAGCGGACGGCGGAGATGGACCGCAATCTCGCGCTTCAGAAAGAGGCCGTCGACAAGGG
>LVBO01000333.1:1344-6100 GCA_001604435.1 Synergistales bacterium Syner_01 | reverse complement strand
AGCATGAGCAGCAATACGAACGCCTTCTCTTTTCCTCCCGCGAAAGTGATTCTTGAAATCATGGCCGCATCTCCTTTCGGTCGATCTACGCTCTCTTGTGAATTTCCACCCATTTGCCGCTCTTGCCCTCGTCGTCCTCGGAGATCAGCCTGAATGAATCCACGCCGGCTTTGTCCAGCAGGGCGGAGCGAATCATCCGCGAGAAGTCCTCGAAGCACGGGCGTTTTTCACCGGTTGTCTTCATTCGCTCTTTGTTCGCCGCGACGAGGCGCTTCCGCATGGACTGAGGGATATACCTTCCCAGCCCTCCGCCGATTACGGCGATTCCCCCCGGCTTCAGCACGCGGTAGATATCGGCGAGCCCTTTTTCCGGCTCTTCCCAGAACCAAAGGGACCCCCTGCTCATGATGAAATCGGCGAAGTCGTTTTCGAAGGGGAGGGCGCGCACATCCGCCTGTACGAAATGCGCTTCGTTGTCCGTCTCGGAGGTATCGAAGCGTTCTTTCGCCGCCCGGAGGGCGTCCTCGCTCAGATCCACGAAGTAGACGGTCATGTCGGTGATTTTCGCGAGTTCCGTCCCCAGAAATCCGGGGCCGGTCCCTATGTCCAGCGCGATGCCCCGCTCCAGGGAGTAGTCGTCGACGAACTGCTGCACGAGAAGGGGGTAGATCGGCGACAGCATGGAGTAGAAGAGAGAGGGCTTATGCATGGACGCGTTCTCCTTCCTCAAGAGCGCGCAGTCCGGCGAAAAAGTCGTCCCATCCGGCCCACACGCTCTTCCACCTGGCGACGGGCATACGCTCGTCCTCGGGGATGTCCGCCGTCGCCCAGAAGCCCTGCTCCTCCAGGTAGCGCTGAAGCTTTTCCTCCATCAACAGATCGTGCAGGGCGGTGAGTTCGGGCGAGGCCTGCGCGCTCCATACCAGCACCTGCGGGAGCGCGACGGCGCCCTCGGAGGGAGCGTCGATCTCGATATTCCGCTGCTTCGCCATCATGGAGAAGGAGACGTTCGAAATGCCCATGTGGAACTCTCCGTTCCCCACGGCCTGAAGGACCTCCACCGGAGAACCGCCGAAGGAGAGCCGTTCACGGAACGCAGGATACTCCGCGGGCCATGTTTTGTGCAGATACGCCAGAACGGCCTTGCTTATCGGGGTGTCCTTGTCCGGGAAGAGCACCTTTCGATCGTTCTCGAAGAGGTCGGCCCAAGAGCGCCGCAGCTCGGCCCCCTGAACACTCTTTCCGTTGTAGATGGGGACCATGGGAACGATGAAGACGGGATGGAAAATTCCCGAAGGGTCGTGAAAAGGCGCCGATTCCGGATGGAGCGCCGGAATACCGGACCATGCGCGTGTCGATGCGAAAAGACCGTACCGGCTCCCTTCGTCCAGAACCGAGAAGTCGCTCGCGTGAGAAAGCGCGACGTCGGGAAGTTCGCGGCTTTCGATGCTTTCGAGCAGCCAGCTTTTCGAGTGATCGTTACCGGGGTTTTTCAGAAGGACGCGTTCTCCCGTACTTCGTTCGAACTCCTGAAGCCGCTCTTTGAGATGATCCATAATGTAGCGCCGTGCGTTGATCGAGGTATGCACAAGAAAATCGGGCATTCGTATCACCTTTCCGTTGTAGTGATGTTCCGTCCTTGGAGACGTTCTCCTATCTCTTCGTAAAAAGGAGAAAGAGGAAGAAGGGGGCTCCGAGGACGGCCGTGACGATGCCGACGGAGAGTTCCACCGGCTGGAAGAGGGTTCTGGCGAGCGTGTCCGAGACGGCGAGGAGAATGCCGCCGAGCATTGCGCTCAAAATCAGCGAGTACCTGTAGTCGTTGCCCACCATAAGCCGGGCCAGATGGGGCGCCATAAGCCCCACGAAACCGATGGTTCCGGCGACGCTGACCGCGCTCCCCGCCAGAACGGAGGCGACGACGAGCAGAACGACTCTATAAAGGGGAACGCGCAGGCCCAAGCTGCTTCCGATCTCGTCCCCCAGCGAAAAGAGGTTGACTTTCGGAGCGAGAGCGACCCCGGCGGCGATTCCGGCAAGAGAATATGGCCACAGGAGATTGAAATAGCTCCACCCTCTTCCCGAGAGGCTTCCCAGGAGCCAGCCGTAGGTTACCTCCAGTTGGTCGCTGTTCAAGAACATCAGACCGGAGGTCAGGGCGCTCAACAAGGCGGACACGGCCACGCCCGCCAGAATGATCCTGACAGTCTCGCCGCTGCGCGCGGCCAGCGAGAGGCCGTAAACGAGCAGGGCCGCCAGCAGCGCGCCGGCGAAGGCGCCGGGAGGAATCCACTCGACTCTCCCCGGAAGCGCGATCATCACGATCACCGCCATGAAGCCCGCTCCCGCGTTCACGCCGATGATGTGGGGCGAGGTCAGGGGGTTCCTCAGAATTCCCTGCAGCAACGCGCCCGCCACCGCGAGGTTCATTCCGGCGAAAAGCCCGGTGAGGATGCGCGGCAGACGAATGTTGCGGATGATCTGATTCGCCAGCGGCTCGGAACTGACGCCCCGAATCCCGCTCCATATCTCGGCGGGACCGAAGGAGAGGGTTCCGGCGGCGACCCCCGCGATGCACACGGCGAAGGCCGCGAGCGCCGCGCACACAAGAACGAACAGTCGTTTTTCCCTCACGCGCGCTGCTTTCCCGGAGCGCTCTCCTAACGGATCGACGCTCTCTCGGGGCCTTCGTCCGGTCACTTCGCCTCTGCGGAGCAGAGTTGATCCGCTATCCATCGCACAGCCAGGTGAAGCTCTATTCTTCCCGGGTTGATCTTCCCCGGCATGGTAACGACGCGCTTTTCCCTCACAGCCTTCAAACCGCTCCATGCCGGATCGTTTCGCAGTCTTTCAAGAGTGCTTCCGCCTCCCCTGCCCGCGGTTCGGATGAAGATGACGTCGGGGTCTTCGGCGACGATGGTCTCCAGATCGAAAGCGATAGCGGAGGGAATCTCCTTGCTGGCCCTGGAAAAGTCGGTTGGGACGATGTTCCGGAGTCCGAGCCTTCCGACAAGGTCGCTGTGGAAGTTTCCGGGCATGAAGGCGAGCACGCTCTCCACTCCGCCCTGAAGAATCACCATGCTGCGAATGTCCGGATGCTTTTCGCGCACCGCGCGTTTGCCCTCTTCGACGACGGAGTCGAACAAGGCCTTGTACTCCGCTGCCGCGTCCTCTCTTCCGAGCGCTTCGGCCATTATGTGCAACACGCCGAGCAGCGCGTCGTCGCTGCGTTTCGCGTCCAGGGCGACGATCGCCGCGCCCGTTTGCTCCAGAACGCTCATGATCGGGGCCATGTGCCCGACGTTGCCGAAGATCAGATCGGGTTTCAGTCCGTAGACCGCCTCCACGTTGACAGTGTTCTGCCGTCCCACGCCGGGGAGCGCCGTCCCTTCCGCGCGTATCTCGTACTCCTCGACCTTTCCGACGGGACTGTAGCCAAGGATGTAGAGGAACTCCATCATGTTGGGGTTCAGCGCCAGAATCCTTCGCGGCGTCGCGGGAATTTCGACGCTGCGCCCCAGATGATCGACGACCGTTCTTCCGGTCCCCTCTTTCGCGGCCTCCGCGCTTCCTCCGAGAAACGCGCCCCAAAGCAGCGCCAGCGCAAGAACTCCCGCCGCGGTCATTCTTCGATTTTTTCCGATCATTCCGTTCGAAAAGCCTCCTTAAGAAAGAATATGGACGGGACAAGGCTCATCCCCTGCGATAACCGTCGCTTCTTCTTCCGCCGAGCCGCGGATGCCGAAGGGAACCACGACGGGCCTCCGGCACTTCTTGAATCTGCATACGTGGGTTCCGATTTCGAAGACGTCGCGGATCGACTGTTCGGTGATAACCTCCTCCGAAGCGCCCGCGGCGTAAATCCGGCCGTCCTTGAGAAGATAGACCCGGTCGGAAATTTCCAGCGCGTGGTTGATGTCGTGAAAGACCGAGATGATCGTCTTCCGAAAGCGGTCCCGCAGATCCCCGAGGACGCACAGCAGATCCCACTGGAACCTCATATCCATGTAGGTTACCGGTTCATCGAGAAGAATGATCGGCGTATCCTGGGCCAGCACCATGGCGATCCAGACCCTCTGCCGCTCCCCTCCGGAGAGCATCTCCACCGGACGGTGGGCGAGCGGTTCCAGGCGCATGTACTCGATGGCCCAGTCGATTTTCCGGCGATCCTCCTTCGTGAAAAACCAGCCCGATCGATGGTACGGAGTCCTCCCCATGCCGACAAGCTCGTACACGGAGATGGACGAAAGCTTCTCCTGCGCCTGAGGAAGGAAGGCGATGCACTGCGAGAGTTCTCGAGGAGCATATTTTTCAAGAGGTTTGTCGAAGAGAAGGACGCTGTTCTTTTTTACGGGAAGTAGGCCGCAGAGGCATCTGAGGAGCGTGGACTTTCCGGAGCCGTTCGGCCCGATCAGAGAGATTATCCTGCCGCGCGCCGCGGAAAAAGATATTTCACGGAGAATCGACCGCTCTCCGTAGTTGAAATTCAAACCGTTGGTTTCCAGCATTGTTTCACCTCCTTCGCAACGAGTCGCACCGACACGACGGAGAATCCGTACAGTGTGATTCTTGCTTGTGTGTGCTCGCGCTCCTTTAGTTAGATCTATAAAACATATGGAAGAATACCAAGAAGGCCGGAGAAAGTCAACCAAGCCCTCGACTACAGGTTTTTGCGCATAATTTGCAAGCCGCTTGCAAATATGCTACTCTACCCGTCATCGAAACGCGAAAAACGCGAAGGAGAACGACCATGCCG
>LVBO01000333.1:0-1320 GCA_001604435.1 Synergistales bacterium Syner_01 | reverse complement strand
GGCGGATTCGAAGTCCGCGAGATCTCGTCGGGGTGCATCTGTTGCAGCCTTTCGGGCGACTTCGTTCGGGCCGTCGGGACGATCTCGTCGGCGTTCGCTCCGGAGGCGCTGATCATCGAGCCTTCCGGCGTCGCCAGGCTCTCGGATATCGCGAAGGTGTTCGCCGACGAACGGATCGGTCGGATCGCCAAGGTGCGCAAGAAGATCGCCGTCGTGGACGTTCGACGGTGCGCAACGTACCTGGACAACTTCGGCGACTTTTTCGAGGACCAGATAGCCTGCGCGCACGTCGTCGTGTTCAGTCGCACGGAGGGCGCTTCTGAAAAGACGGAGCGCGCCCGCGAGATCGTTCGGAGGATCAATCCGCGCGCCGAAATTCTGTCGGAAAGCTGGGACTGTCTCTCCGGCGACGGGCTGCTTTCGTCGCGCCGCGCTCGTCCGGAAGCGAGGGAGCCGGACGACGAAGCGCTTCCGAAAGGCCCGCGTCTCTCCCCTCCTCGTGCGGGAGACGCCTTTTCGACGCTGACGATACGGACGGAGAAGGTCTTCGACGCCGAAGAGCTGCGGCGGCGGATCGCCCGCATGGAGCGGTGCGCATGCGGGGAGATTCTGCGGGCCAAGGGGATCGTCCGGGGAACCGAAGGGTATCTGGAGGTTCAGTATCTTCCGGGCGAACTTCGAATATCGCCCTGCGAAGCGCCCGGCGACGCGCTCGACGTCGTCGGACGCGGGCTGGACGAGGCGGAGCTGCTCCGGCTCTTCGAGGAGGAGCGATGACTTCCCGTACCCCCGTCTACGTGGCGACCGGTTTTCTCGACGCCGGGAAGACGCGGTTGCTGAACGGCGTTCTGCGACGACGGCTCGCGGAGGGCGTTCGGCCGCTCGTTCTTCAGTTCGAATCCGGAGAGGAGGCGCTGCTTCCGCTTCCCTCGTCCGGCGCGATGGAGTTCCCCAAAAGGGAACTGGAGCGCGATCCGGAAGAAATCGCGCGGCGAATCGCCGAGCGTCTGGGCAAGGGCGACATCGACGAGGTCTGGGTCGAGTGGAACGGCGTCGTTCCGCTGGGGGCGCTGCAGTCGATGTTCTCCGATCCGCCGCTTCGCGCGCTCTGCCGGATCGCGGGGGTCGTGCACGCGGTCGACGCCGACGCGCTGGAGAGGCTGTTGGGAAGAACCGGAGAGGCCATGCCCGAGCAGCTGGCCAACTGCGATGTCGTGGCGGCGCGCGGCGGGAGAGAGACGATCGCCGCCGCGACGCGGATCGCGCGCGGGTTCAATCCCGGAGTCCCCGTGTTCGATTCGGAAGCCGTCGGGGAGATCC
>LVBO01000332.1 GCA_001604435.1 Synergistales bacterium Syner_01 | reverse complement strand
GAAATACCAACTGCTCGCCATTCCCTTTTTCATCCTTGCAGGGAATATAATGGACAAAGCAAGCATTGCAGATAAAATAATAATTTTTATTAAAGAGCTTGTCGGCAAGCTTACGGGAGGTCTCGCCATCGCGGCGATCGGCGTCGCGGTTTTTTGGGGCGCGGTCAGCGGTTCGACCGCCGCCACGGTCGCAGCCATCGGGGTGATCCTTATCCCTGGAATGGTCGACGCCGGATACGACAAGCCTTTTGCCACCGCGGTGGTTTCAGTGTCTTCGGGCCTCGCCATTATCATTCCGCCAAGCATCACCTTCATCCTGTATGCGGTGATTACCGGCGTTTCCGTAGGCGCGATTTTCGCCGCCGGTTTCCTGCCGGGATTCGTTATCGCGGCTTTTTTGATGGTAAGCGCGTATCTTACAAGTAAAAAACGAGGCTACAGAGGAGAAGAACGACAGAACGGCGTCAAGGGCGTGCTCATTGCGGCAAAGAACGCCTTCTGGGCTCTGATGACGCCCGTTATTATCCTTGGAGGTATTTACGGCGGAGTGTTCACGCCGACCGAAGCCGCCGCCGTCGCGTGTTTTTACGGCCTGTTCGTAGGCACCGTGATCTATCGCAGGATCGGGTGGATCGAACTGTATCAGATTCTCGTCGAGACCCTCAACGCAATGGCGACGGTCATGATAGTCGTAGCCACCGCCGGACTCTATTCCTGGATCGGTTCGACCGTCGGAGTTATCGAAAAAGCTTCCTCGTTGCTTCTCGGAGTATCTTCCAACCAGTACGTCCTTCTCTTCATGATCTATTTCATTCTTTTCATCGGCGGGATGCTGCTGGACGGAGTCTCCATGCTCTACGTCTTCATGCCCATTCTGCTGCCTCTGATGAAACAGTTCGGATGGGATCCGGTCTGGTTCGGAGTCATGGTCACGACGATGGTCGCGGTGGGGACCATCACCCCCCCTGTTGCGATGAATCTCTATGTCGGATGTCGCGTAAGCGGGTTAACGATAGAAGAACTCACGCCTCCCGTAATCCCTTTGCTTGTCGCCACGCTTTTCGCTCTCGTCTTTCTGACGCTGTTCCCTTCCATTACGCTTTTTTTGCCCCGTTACTTGGGGCTCATGTAGCAATGACGGTATCGCCAAAATATTTGGAGGTGGCTTTATGAAACTGCTTGAGATGAATATGACCGACTTTCAGACCGAGTTCAAGGAACCGAAGACCGTAATCATTCCCGCCGGAGCGTGCGAAGTATGGGGACCGCATCTTCCCCTCGGAGCCGACGCGATCATGGCTGAAGAAATAGCGAATCGCCTCGCCGAACGAATGGGATGGATCGTCGGCCCGACGCTTCCCGTCGGCGATTCCACCATGGTATGGGGACCTGGAACCATTACGGTCCGCCCCGAGAGTTTCAAAATGTACCTTGAGGACATTTGCGAATGCCTCGTGAAACACGGAGCGCGCCGCTTTTGCTTCGTCAGTCCCCACGTAGCCAACATGCCCATCATTTCCCAAGTGGCATGGAAGTTGAAGCTCGAACACGATGTGGATTGCTGTATCTTCGACTGGTGGCGCATCGTGCAGCCCGTCGCAAGAGAAAAGAAAATTCTGGATAACGACGGCGTGATGGCCCATGGACATGCCAGCGAAGCGGGCACCTCGTGTTTTCTGTATACCAGGCCGGATCTGGTCAAGACCGATCGCCTTCAAAAAATAACCCCTGCGATAACGAACGATTTCCCCGAGTTTCAGCAATTTACCCCTTTCGCATGCTACGGCGACCAGTACATGCTCGGCGACGCAACATGCGCATCCGTTGAAAAGGGGAAAGATCTCGTCGAGGCGACGCTTGACCGAATGGTGGAATTCCTTGAACAGTGGAATCCCGTGAGCAACAAAGAGATTTATCGAGTCGAACCGTAACATATAACAACTTAAGGAGAGAAAACGATGATTATCAATAAGAATGTTATGACCCTTTCAAACGAAGAATTGGCGGTTTGCCTCGATGCGGAGCCTGCGACGATCGGGCATTTTCATAATTTCGGATTTAACACAGTCCCATTCTTCACCTCCATACCGAAGAAAAGGGTTATCGGACGCGCCATAACGGTAAAAATCCCATCTCTGGACTCCACGGTTCTCCATAAAGTAACCGAGATGGTCGGTCCCGGAGACATTCTTTTGATTGACAGAGCGGGAGATCAGCAGTACGCGGCTTTGGGCGGCCTGGTCTCCTACGCGCTGAAAGTCCGCAAGGTCGAAGCGGTTATCATCGACGGGGCGGCCACCGACATCGACGAAATAAGAGAAATGGGGCTGTTGGTCTTTTATCGGCGGCTCTCCGCCATCACGACGCGCCTTGCCGGTACGGACGGCGAGATCAATACGACGATCAGCTGCGGCGGGGTAGTAGTAAATCCCGGCGATATCGTTCTCGCGGACGAGAACGGCTTCGTCGTCATGCCTCCCGATGAGGCGAAGACGCTGTGTACCGAAGCCGTCGAAAAACATCAAAACGGGGAACCGGGAATACGGGCCAAGCTCGACGCCGGCGCCTGCATGGCCGACCTTACACGCGCGAATCAGATAATTGCAAAAGCAATGGAGAGATAGTCCTTTTGCCTTGAGAAAAAACCAGCGGCCGGGAAGAGATACACGCTCTCTCCTCTTCCCGGTTCTTGAGAGAAAACAAGTTCCCTCGCACGAAATATATCTTATATAAATACCAAGGAGGGCAATATGAGGAAGACACTCGTTTTTATAC
>LVBO01000331.1 GCA_001604435.1 Synergistales bacterium Syner_01 | reverse complement strand
ATCCCGGCAAGTATCCCCAGTCTTTTCCCGCTCATGAACACATCATCTCCGTCCGTTCCGACATCAAACGTCGCATCCGCTACAAGCGACCTCAACATATCGTTCAGGATCTTCCGCTCGTTTATTCTACTCTTCCGCTCGCCTAAAATGAAAGAGCGCCTCCCCTCGACTCTCGTCCTATGTCAAGATGCAGGCTCTTTCGTACGGGCAAGTCACCGGGGAGAGCGCCTGGTGGGGAAAGGCGGCGCTGATCGCGCTGGAGAACGGGCAGCTCGTCGCACGGGAGCTGAAGCTCGACTCCGCGTCGTAAACGCGGGAGTCCGCCGGCCGGAAAACACGTATAATATCAAGCAAGAATATACGTTTTTTAAGGAGATGATGTGCCATCGTCGGTTATAGAAGCATCGGCGAGTTCGAGCCGCAGGAATCGGTCATGATCGTCTGGCCCGTCGCCGCCATGGCGACGGCCTCGCTGAATTCGGATATGGTCAGCGTTCGGATAGTGCGCGAGTTGGCCTTGGAGGCGCAGGTGATCGTCTGCTGTTCCGACGAGGGCGTCGAGACGCGCGCGCGCGCCGTTCTGGAACGGAACGGCGTGCGAACAGGGGGGGTGCGCTTCGTGCGCTACCCCTGCGAAATCCAGTTCCCGCGCGATTTCGGAGCGGAAGTGACGGTCGACGAGCAGGGCAACCGCAGAAGAGTGGATTTTCGGTTCACCATGTACGGGCAGTTTTCGGAGGAGGAGGAGATATCCAAACGTCTGCGCGCTTTCGCTGCGTTCCACGCCGCGGAGATCGGCGTTTCGGACGTCGTCGCCGCCGACCTCGTCGGCGAGGGCGGCGACAGGGAGTTCAACGGCCGAGGGGCGATGATGGCGATTCGAGAAACCGAAGTCGACAAGCGCAACCCGGACAAGACCGTCGAACAGGTGGAGGCGGAGTTCCGGAGGGTGTTCGGAGTCGAAAAAATCATCTGGATCCCCCGCGCTTCCTACGACGACGAGTACGCCTACAGCGGGCCGATTCCGTCGGAGAACGGCGCCTTCACCGCGTTCCGGGCATCTTCGGCGAACGGACATATCGACGAGATCTGCCGTTTCGCCGACCCCCGCACCGTCATCGTCGCGCGCATCGACACCGAAGAAGCTTCCCGCAGCGCGCTGCACGCGCTGAACAAGGAACGGCTGGACCAAGCTTACGAGGCGGTGCGCGCCGCTTCCGACGTTTCGGGAGCGCCGTTCCGTATTCTTGAAATGCCGGTTCCGGAGCCGTTCTATGTCGACCTCCGCCCCGGCGACGACGCATTTCTCCTGTGGGATGAAAAGGAATACGGCAAGCCCGCGCTGACGGACGGCTCTCCTTTTCCCGAGCCGCCCGTCCATGTGCTGCCCGCCATGAGCTACTGCAACTTTCTCGTCTGCAACGGGGTCGTGCTGGCGCACAAGTACTTCGCGCCGGGGATGCCTTCGATGGTTCGGGAGAAGGATGAAAAAGCGCTGGAGGTGCTGCGGGAGGCCTTCCCCGGCAGGCGCGTCGTCCAGATCGATCCGCTGGCGCTCAATCTGTACGGCGGCGGTATCCACTGCCATACGAGGAACGTCCCCGCACGAACGATGAAACGCGGCTCCGCGTCGTAAACGCGGGAAACCGCCGGGCGGAATGGCCGGGAAAGCGGACCGCGACAGGACGACGCCGTGCTTGAACATCTCGTTCGGTTCGAGCGCCTCTTCTTCAAGAGAAAGGATTCGTCTTTTTTACCATGAAAAAGGGTATGATGAGAAGAAAACCACAGCTTTATGCTACTATCTTGTCAAATCGATGCGTTAAGATTTTTTTCATTGTCATATCCTCCGTATCGCACCGAAAGGAAACCGTATGTTTTTCCTTGATACGCTTGGAACGATTCCCGAAGGAGGCCGCCCGGAATGGATTTAACAGTTAGAGAAATGCTGCAACTCCCCGAACTGAAGGGAATGAAGGTGCTGGCCGGAGAGAAGGGGCTCGACAGGAAGATCAACAAAGTGACGGTGATGGATGCTCCGGACATAGCGCATTGGCTGCACGGGGGAGAACTCCTCATCACCACCGCCTTTATTTTTCGCGATACCCCGCTCAAACTCAAACAGCTGATAAAAGACATCGACCAGGTAGATGCGGCGGCGCTCGGGATCAAAGTGCACCGCTTTTTCAACGAAATACCCCGGGAAGTGCTCGACGAAGCGAACGAGCTTGACTTCCCCCTCCTCCACGTCCCTGTCCAGCTCACATTTCCCGACGTTTTCAATCCCATTTTGGAGAGACTCTTTCATCAGGAACTTTTGGAACTTCGCCGCTCGGAGAAGATCAACAGAACCTTTTGCGAGCTGGCCGTCAACGGCGGCGAAATTGAAGACGTCATTTCGGAGTTGAGCAGATTTTTGAGCCTCGACCTGGCATTTTACGATGTCATGTACAATCATGCCGTAACAGCTTCACAGGACGAAGAGTTCAAAAAAATCCTTTGCGACCTCCCTCTCACCAAGTTGCTGACGATGTTCCCGCACGAACTCGTCGCCGCGAAAGAAAAAACGATAGGATACATCGTCTTCAATACGGCAAAAAACTTTCAGCTCGGCGAACAGGATCAGGAAACGGTGAAAATGGCCCGCGGAGCCATCCTCCTCACCGTTCAGAGGAAAACCATGTTGCAGGAGTCGCAAAAGCGGTATAAAAGCATTTTCGTACACGATCTTCTTTTCCATAACGTAAAGTATGCCCAGGAAGTTTGGGACAAAGCAAATATTTTCGGCTGGAACTTCTCCGGTTTCATCCGAGCGGTAATAATCGATATCGGCGACCAAAGAAGCGTCGGTAAAAATACCGCGATTTCCGAGAAAGCATTCAACGAACCTTCGATGGAAACCTTCTCGAACATAGCGATCTCGCTCATGGAACGCAAATTTCCGAATATCCCGTATGCGGTGATCGATTATTCGGTTGTTTGCCTGCTCCCTCTCGGAGAGAACAGACAAGCATTGAACAAGGTCGACCTCTTTCGATTTCTCGCCGATATTCTCCCAGCGCTGAATCAGGAGAGTATTTTTTCCACCATCATCGGTGTAGGATGCGTCAAAGAGAGCGTTTTTCAGTCGCACGAAAGTTTTCAGGAAGCCCGCAAAGCGGTCGAACTGGCCCGAAACCTCTCCACGAAAACACCCATTCTCTTCTGGGAGGATTCCGGAGTCTATCGATTGCTGCATCCAGTCTGCGACTTGGACGAATCGGTCGCTTTCTATAAAACTCATCTGGGAAAGCTGATCGATTACGACTCGCGGAAAGCGGGATACTCTCTGCTGGAAACGCTCGATTGCCTCGTAAAGAGCAACTGGTCGTTGAACAGAGCGGCGAAAGAACTTCATATACACTACAACACGATGAAGTACAGGGTCGACAAAATCTGCGAGTTGCTCGATCTCGACATGGAGAGCTACGACCAAAGAGTCAACATCCACTTCTCCCTGATTCTTTACTTCATGAACAACAAACTCTAGGCGGAACCGACAGCCAAGGAGAAAAGGAAGCCTCGCCCGCGGAGCATCCGTTTCGCGGAAAGAGGCTTCCGGTACTTCCCGACGCCGCGGCTATCGCTCCGGCGGTCCGACCTTTCGATTATGCAGTTTGGCGCCTATGACAACGGTCCCGAAGACGCACAGAGGAATTGTGATCCATATGGGGAACAAGTCGGCTTTCAATGCGAGTATGGCCAGCAGAAGGGCTACGGCGCCGAGCTTGAAATCTCTCGTGACGAAACCGCCGAAAACTCCCCCGAAAATGGCGGGCAATATGTACTTGAAAGCCTCGTGCACTATCGCCGGCAGATTACCGACAAGCTCCGCTCCCAGCCCCACGCCGACAGTGAGGATAAGAATGTTGACCAGGATGGAGGCTCCGATGCCGAGGGTCGAGAGAATAGCCCCCTCGCGGCTCCCCTCCTCGACTCCGGCGGCCTCCTGGGCCAGCGCGGAACAGGGAAGGCGAACGTTGGAGATGTTGCCCGACAGAAAGGACATATACGTTCCCGGAACGCCGAGAATAGGGAAGTAAGCCAGCGGTTCGACGAACCAGAGCGGCCCGGAGTAGGCGAAGATGAGCGCGAATCCGGCTACGATGTACCCCGCGCCCGGCAAAACATGGTACTTGATCCAAAGATACAAAGGCGGAAGGAAACTCATCGCGAATGCGAGCAGACAAGTCGCCATTCCCCAGAAAACAATCGGCTTTTGAAACTTTTCGTTGAATACACTCTCTTTGCTCGGCATATTCACTCCACCTTTCTTTCCTAGAAAAAGACCGCCGAGAACATACCCAGAACCATAGCGACCCCCAACGACCACTCTTTCAACCATCTCTTCCCGGAATGCTTCGCCACCAGATTCATGATCACCATGACAAGGGCTCCGACGATGGCGGCGACAGCTGGTCGACTCAGCGTTACAAGAGCTTTCGAGACCTGAAAACCGAACGCGCCGAGAATCGCGCCCACGGAAATGACGGACAATAAATCCTGTCTGTCGCCGACGATGCGCATTCGCAAATCGTCCAGCTTATGGGTGAAGAGCCCTGCGATCAACAACCATCCGCAGGAACCAAGCGCGATCACCCACAGCGAGTTCGCGAATCCGACCAGTCCGTAATCGCCGGCGCCGACCGTCGTCCCCAGAACCTGAGCGCCGCATTCCGCAGCATACCCCTCGTACATGACGGCTCCGATCACCGACAGTCTCATCCAGGCTAAAGGCGCCCCTATGAGGGCGACAAGCGCGACCATCCCGATGAGCACGGCGAAAGACGGTCCCAGAGAAGTGATTACCGCCGATCTGAGTCCCGCCTTCATTTGTTTCGCTTCCAGTCCAATTTCAAGCCCCGTAGACCAGGCTTTTCTCATAAAAAGGACGGACTGAAAGACAACGATCAGCACCAAAATAACAGCGATAACCCAGAACCCGAAGTCGTTCGCGATCGCAAGGTACTCTCTTTCCAAACCCTTCACCTCCTAAAGTATGAAAACCGCCGCCGTTCGTGGATCGTTTTCTCTATTTAAGGTAATCCAGCGCGAAAGCGATATAAAAGCGCGTTGCATCCAGCACGCTCTTCAATTCGACGTATTCGTCGATTTTATGATTTCTGGAGTAGTCTCCGGGACCGAAAATAACCAGAGGAAGTTCCGGTTTGACCTCCCTGAAAGGAACGGCGTCCGTATAGTAGACAACGCCTTTTAGATCGGGCTCCTTCAGGAAGATCGCTCTATAGGCGTTCTTCGCGCTCCCCACGAGGGAGTTGTTCACATCCGTGCCGATCGGGAGCAGATCGTGCTGAATCTCCGTCGAGATATCGATCGTCCCGTTTTCCTTCTTGAGTTCATCAAGCTCTTTCGCTATCCGAGCGAGGAGATCGGAATGCGAATTCCCGGGGATCGTTCGTATATCGACAGTAGCTTCGCATCGATCCGGAATGACGTTCGTAAGGTCGCCCGCGTGCATGCTCGTAAGACACAAAGTCGGGGGAGTAAGAAATTCATTGTCGACGACATCGAATTGCATATCCTGTATTCTTTCTATAAATTGAATCATATTCGTCAAGGCATTGACACCTTGTCGGGGCTGCCCGCCGTGCGCCCTTTTTCCTTTAGAGACGAACTTCAGCCACAAGGCTCCCTTTTCGGCCACCAGAATATCCCCGTTGCTCGCCTCGCTGATTGCAAGCGCATCGATCCCGTCCGCACCGAATCTTTCCACGTATGCTCTCGCCCCGTACAAATCGACCTCCTCCCCGGAAGTTCCGAGAAGGCTCAAAGCGCCGTTCAGAGGCACGCCCGCTTTTTTCAAAATGCACATCGCCATCGTCATGGCGGCGTCTCCGCCCTTCATATCGCTGGTTCCTCGCCCATACATCACGTCGTTTTCCACGACGGCGCCGAACGGATCGAACTTCCATCCCTCTCCGGAAGGA
>LVBO01000330.1 GCA_001604435.1 Synergistales bacterium Syner_01 | reverse complement strand
CTCCCCGCTTCTGACGCTGCAGGGAGCTTGGAAGGGCATCGTGACGTCGAGCCTGATCTTCGTGGCGGTATCGGCTGTTCTCGCCTTTTTCGCCGGAAGGGTGTTCTGCGGTTGGATCTGCCCTGGGGGCGCGGTGCAGGAAGTGCTCTTTCCGGCGAACGACAGGAGGGTTCCGGGCGGAAAATACGACCTCGTCAAGTACGGCGTCGCCGCCGTCTGGCTCGCTTTCCTCGTCGCCTTTTTTGTGCGCGCGGGGGGTGTTCTCTCCGTACACCCTCTCTACGGCATCGAAAGCGGTGTCTCTCTGGCGACGCCGGTATCGTACGTCATGTTCTACGTCGCGATGGGCGGCATGGTCGTCCTTTCCCTCGCCGTGGGGCGACGTCCGTTCTGCCACTACGGCTGCATGCTCGCTCCTTTCATGATCGCGGGGAAGTACGCGGCGAAAAAGCTCGGCGCGCCTCGCCTGCATCTTGAGGCCGAGAGCGAAAAATGCATCGACTGCAAGCTCTGCACGAAGAACTGCCCTATGAGCCTGGACGTGAACGCGATGGTCCGCTCCTCCGGGATGGACTCCCCGGAGTGCATCTCCTGCGCGGCGTGCGTCGACGTCTGTCCGAAGAAGGTTCTTTCGTTTACATTTTCCTCGGAGCGATCAAAAAAGAGCTGACACGTTACGGGGCGCCCTTCGGAAAAACCCGGCGGACGCCCCGCATGATCTTCTTTTGCTCAGCGGTTCATCGCCTTCGCCCTGCGAAGCACATTGTACTGCGCGTCGTCGGCCTTCACAAAAGCGTCGATAGAGACCTTCTTCATTACCGCGCCGGACTCTCCGCCTTCCGCTTTCATTCCAAGAAACGTTTCAGCAAGAGCAGAGGCAAACGCCGCATCGACGGAAGCGGGAACGGCGAGCGCGTCCTTCGGGATGTCCTCCGTTCTGGCGAGGATCTCCAGCCGCCGGAGATCCATCGTTTTCGCCGCATCGTCCCAAGCGTCCGTATACGTGGCCCCGCCGTCGACGCTCCCCTCGAAAACGGCCTGGATGACCTTGTCATGGCTTCCGAGGAAAAGAATCTCTCCGAAGAAACGATCCGGATCATACCCTTTCTCCTGCAACAGCAAACGCGGGTAGAGGTAGCCCGAGCCGCTTTTCGGATCGACGAAAGCGAACCGCTTCCCCTTGAGCTGTTCAAGGGCGCCGACGCCGCTCTTCTTATTGGCGATCACAAGCCCCTGGTAGGAAGGACGTCCTTTAACGCAAGGGATGGCAAGAGGGCGCAACGGGTATTTCTCCGCGGCGTCGACGTAGGCGAGAGGACTGAACCACCCAAGATCGACGATGCCTGTCGCAAGCATTTTTCCGAGGCTTTCATAATCAGGAGAAACGAAAAGACGGCTTTTTCTTCCCATCCGCCCGGCAACCTCGGCGAGCAGGGGTCCGAAATTGCCGCGGATTTTCTGCGGATCGGTAAACGGAGTCAGTCCGATCCACAGCTCGTCCGAAGGGCGTTGCGAGGACACGCTTTTTTGCAACGTAAAGAGATCGTCGCCGACCATCCCGATCGAAGCCGAAAACTCTTTTGCCATCGTAACTTCGGCTTCAAGGCTTCTGCCGAGAGCGCCTACATCGGAAAGGACCGTCTTCGTCCCTTCTTGCAGGGATTGTGTTTCCTCCACCGCCTCCGCGATGGAAGTTCGTCCGTCTTCGAGAACCTTGATCAACTCGGAGAACGAGCCGCTGAATCGCATGACGTCTTCGCCCGCCTGACGTGCGCGCGCCAAGGCGTCCCGCGTCTCTTCCCTTCCTGCGGTGAGCGCGTTCTCCGTTTCTTTCAGTCCGTCGACGACATGCCGGATACGATCTCCCATCGTTTCGATAGCTTTCGAGATGGACGCCGCCGTCTCCTGCGTGGACTGAGCCAATTTCCCCACCTCTTGGGCGACGACGTTGAAACCGCGCCCCGCCTCCCCGGCCCTGGCGGCTTCGATGGACGCGTTGAGCGCGAGGAGCCGCGTCTGTTTCGCTATACGATCGATTCGATCCAGAAAGGTTCCGACATCCGCTGTCGAGTGCAAGAGCTCATCGGTCATGCGCGCATGCTCTTCAGAGAGAGTGGAAAGAGCGTTCAACGTTTTTTCCAGGCGCTCCATACCCGTCACCGCGTTCAGCACGCCGTCGCGCGTTTCGGACTCGATTTCTTTCGAAGCCATGGCGATATCGCCCATTGCACTGCAGGATTCGGAAAGGTGCGAGAGTTCCTCGATGATCTTGGAGACCCCCGAGGCGTATCGCTCCATGCTCGACCGGGTCGACGTCGCGCTTTTCCGCATCTCGTCCGCTGCTTTCTCCTGGTGTTTGCCTACCCAGAACATCTGCTGCAACTGCTGCGAAAGAGACTCTACGGCGCCGAGAACGACATCGTCCAGCACGGAGGAGGAATCCCCGCTCTTCATACGAATGTTCACACGAACAACACTCCTTTCCGAAGTCGGTACGAAACGCTCGCTGCTTCTTATGATCGTCGCCTTCTTTTCATCGCGAGCTCGGAGTCTATCTAGAAAACGCTCCACAGCGCGAAGAGACCGAAAGCCGCGATGATCGACCCTGAAACTCTGTTCAGCCACCGCAACCTTTCCGTGGTGAACTTCCCACGGAACAGACCAACGCCGCCGCTCAAAAGAAGCCACCAAAGGGCGGAACCCGCGAACACCCCGAGGACAAGGATTCCCGCGGAAGCATAGTTCCCGCTCCCTTCGGCCAGTCCGATCCCGGCGAAAATGGCGGCGAAAGAGATGATCGTCATCGGATTGGTGAACGTCAGGAAAAAGGTGGAGAGATAGGCTCCGGGAAGACCGTGTCCTTTCGCCTCGGCCGCTTTGTGCGCGGGCTGTGCGATAAACGTCTTGACTGCCAGGTAGAGCAAGAACAATCCTCCGGCAAGGCGAAGCTCCGTCTGCCGGCTGACCAGAAAGTTCGAGAGAAACGTCAGGCCGAAGCCCGCGATGCATCCGTACACCGCGTCAGCACTCGCCGCGCCCAATCCTGACACAAGTCCCGACGCACGCCCTTCGGTCAGCGTGCGTCTGATGCACAAAACTCCGATGGGGCCGACCGGCGCGGCGATCGAAAACCCGATGACAATGCCTCTGATCAGAATCGAGAGATTCATCTTGTTCCTCCGTCTCCAGGATGGGAATCTGCGGAAAATCTCCCCGTCAATATACCACTTTCCTATCAAAAAACAAGGGAATAAAGTTGATTCTATGGACAATTCAACGAGTATTCATGATATCGAGTTTTTAAAAAAGCCGGAGGCAGGCGAGTCCGGCCGCAAGGCTGATCAGGGTCACCGGAACTCCAACGAGCGCGTGCTGCTTCCAGTCGAATCGAATCCCCATACGCTCCGCTTCGCCTGCGACAATAATGTTGGCGATGCTCCCCACAAGGAGCATGTTGCCGGCGAAGGTGCTGGAGACGGCGAGAATATATCCGGCCTGAGGGACGTCGCGCACTATCGGAAGCAGCAGCATGACGGCCGGAACGTTGGAGACCAGATTCGAGAGCAGTGTGGTTACGCCGTAGAGCCATGCGGGCGACGACAGGGAAACTCCTGCGGATTCGAGGAGCTCCTTGAGAATCTCAAGCCCTCCGGCGGCCTCGAATGCCGCATTGACGACAAAAAGCCCGAGGAAAAGAAGAAGGAGTTGCCAGTCGACGATCTCAAGAGTCCGCCTCGACGCCATCTTTCTGCTGAGCAGGAGAATCCCCGCCGCGCCGAGCGCCGTAAGGTCCCTCGGAAGGGATGAAAAGAGGAACATTCCCACGACAATCGTCAGAACAACACATCCTTTGAGCGTCTGCCATGAATCGAAGGGGCGTTCGTCCACCCGATGGTCCTCCATTTCGAGCGTCCAGCGTCCTCGAAAGAGGAAGAGGACGATCCCCCAGAGAAAGAGCAACGAGAGAAGAACCGGCGGTGCGGCGAAGAGCATATATCCTCCGAACGAAAGCGAGAGATACTGTCCGATCAGCATGTTTTGAGGATTCCCTATAAGAGTGAGCGCGGAACCTATGTTGGAGGCGCAGGCAAGGGCAAGCAGAAAGGGGAGAGGGTTGAGTTCGCGACGAATGCACCCCGCACCCAGGACGGGGGTCATGGCGAGACAAACGACGTCGTTGGTGAGCAGCGCGGACATAAGGGCCGACGCGCCGACGACGGCTCCCAGAACAAGCTGCGGAGACGCCGAGAGAGCCCCTATTCGCCGGGAAACCTCCGAATAGAATCCTCCGAGGCGAAACTGCGCGGAGATGACCATAAAGCCGAAGAGCAGCAGAATCGTCGGCACGTCGATCCCGGAACGTCCCCCTTCGAGAGACGCTTTTCCAGTTGCGAGCAGCACGATGGCGCCGAGAAGAACGATGCCGGTACGGTCCAGCGCGAGTCGGGGAAGACGCCCGAAGATCATCCCCAGATAGACGATCGAAAAGACAAAAAAGACGAAGCATCCATTAACCATAGAAAACACCTCGCACATCAATGTGAACAACAGTAAAAGATTATACTCCTCAACATTGCATCCGGAAAAGCAAAGCAAAAAAGAAACCCATATTCACTTTACACCCAACCAACGCATCAAAATATATTAACTATATATTCCATGTTTACAGGCCTTTTCAAAAGAAGCGTCTTGTGACAAAATGCGTAAATATTTTTCCATCGCCTTTTCCCGAAACGGCGTTCATGGAGGAAAGTCTCGCAAGCGATGTGACCGGCATTTCCGGCAAATTTGCAGTTGTGGGTATGTCTCGATTTTTTGAAAGGGGGCCAAAAAATGGCTCGAACCGGTGAGCAGTATGATCAGGGTCTGTACGACCCGCGGATGGAGAGGGACAGCTGCGGCCTCGGACTTGTCGTTTCGATCCAAGGAGAGGCGTCTCACGGAATCGTGACCAGGGCGCTCGGCGTCCTTCGTCGGTTGAGTCACCGAGGAGGTATCGGCGCGGATGGAAGCACGGGAGACGGGGCCGGCATTCTGCTCCAGATTCCGCATAATTTTCTGGCGGAGGAGATGCTGCAGCACGACGTTCATCTTCCCTCTCCGGGCGCCTATGCGGCGGGAATGTTCTTCCTCCCCCGAGATCCTCAGATGCGCCTCTTCTGCGAGGGAAGATTCGAACGGGTGGTTCGGGAGGAAGGCATCCACTTCCTCGGATGGCGAGAGGTTCCCGTGGACGAGAGCGCCTGCGGGCAGTCCGGAAGAGCGAGTCGCCCCGCTATATGCCAGGCGTTCCTCTCACAGGGAGACTTTCCGGCGGATGGGTTCGAAAGAAAACTGCTCGTCGTTCGAAAAAGAGCGTCGCGCGAAATAGCCGCATCGGGACGGGCCGGAGCGGAGAACTTTTATGTGTGCAGTCTCTCGACACGAACAATCGTATACAAAGGGCAACTTCTGGGCGGAAAGATCGATCAGTTTTTCCCCGATTTGCAGGACGGGCGGGTACGCTCCGCCATCGCGATGGTACATGAGCGGTACAGCACGAACACCTTCCCCCAATGGAAGCTCGCCCACCCCTTCCGCTTCCTCGCTCACAACGGCGAGATCAACACCATCCGCGGAAACATCAACTGGATGAACGCGCGCGAAGGAGCGATGCGTTCCGAACTCTTCGGGGAGGATTTCGAGAAGATTCTTCCCGTGATCGAACCCGGGGGAAGCGACTCCTCCAGCCTGGACAACGTCTTCGAACTTTTCACGGCGAACGGAGCCTCTCCCGAGGCGACGCTTATGTTTCTCATTCCCGAAGCATGGCGGGAGAACCGACTCATGGATGCGTCGCGAAAAGCGTTCTACGAATACCACGCCAGGATGATGGAACCGTGGGACGGCCCCGCCGCCATCCTTTTTTCGGATGGCGTTCGCGCCGGAGCCGTTTCGGACCGTAACGGCCTGCGTCCTCTTCGGTACATCGTCACCGACACGGACGAGATCATCATGTCTTCCGAGGCCGGAGCGACGGATATCCCCCCGGAACATATAACGGCGCGGGGGATACTCCCTCCGGGCGCAATGATCGTGGCGGACACGGAAAAAAAACATATCCGCACCGACGACGAGATAAAGAGAGAGATGGCGCGCAAGGCGGATTTTCAACCCTGGACGGAGAAGAACAGACGCAGTCTCG
>LVBO01000329.1 GCA_001604435.1 Synergistales bacterium Syner_01 | reverse complement strand
AAGGAATTTCGCTACCTTAGGACCGTTATAGTTACGGCCGCCGTTTACCGGGGCTTCATTTCAAAGCTTCGCCTTGCGACTAACCTCTCCATTTAACCTTCCGGCACCGGGCAGGTGTCAGTCCCTATACTTCGGCTTGCGCCTTATGCAGAGACCTGTGTTTTTAGTAAACAGTCGCCTGAGCCTGGTTTCTGCGACCGCTCCGCGCTTTCGTCAGCTTTGACGTCACGCGTGCGGCACCCCTTCTCCCGAAGTTACGGGGTCAACTTGCAGAGTTCCTTAACGAGAGTTGTCCCGCTCACCTTAGCCTGCTCGGCCAGCCCACCTGTGTCGGTTTCGGGTACGGGCGCGAGGCTCCCTCCCTAGAGGCTTTTCTCGGCAGTCGAGCGTCAACGGCTTCGTCTTCTTTACGAAGACTCCCCGTCGGGTCTCGGCTCATCGCGGCGGTTTTCCCTGCCGCGCACGCCTACTCCCTTGGTCCGGGACTTCCATCACCCGGATCCGCCTAGCTTCCTGCGTCACCCCTTCGGTCATAACGGTCGCTCCGCGGGGCAGGAATTTCAACCTGCTGTCCATCGACTACGCCTTTCGGCCTCGCCTTAGGTCCCGCCTTACCCTGGGTGGATTAGCCTTCCCCAGGAATCCTTGGGCTTACGGTGAGTGTGTTTCTCACACACTTTGCGCTACTCATGCCGACATTCTCACTTCCCTGCAGTCCACCGAACCTTACGGTCCGACTTCTCCCCGCAGGGAACGCTCCCCTACCGATGAACGACATAATCGTCCATCCCGCGGCTTCGGCGATATGCTTAGCCCCCTGTATTTTCGGCGCGGAAATCCTCGACCAGTGAGCTGTTACGCACTCTTTAAAGGGTGGCTGCTTCTAAGCCAACCTCCTGGCTGTTTGGGCATTTCCACATCCTTGCCACACTGAGCATATCCTTGGGGGCCTTAGCCGACGGTCCGGGCTCTTTCCCTCACGACTACGAAACTTCTCTCCCGCAGTCTCACTCCCATGATTCAACAGACCGGTATTCGGAGTTTGGTTGAATTTGGCAGGACCCCAGTCCCCCGCGTCCATCCAGAGCTCTACCCCCGGCTGTCATTCTATGAGGCTGCACCTAAATGCATATCGGGGAGAACCAGCTATTACCGCACTCGATTAGCTTTTCACTCCTATCCACAAGTCATCCGAGACTTTTTCAACAGGCACCGGTTCGGTCCTCCACCCCGTTTCACCGGGGCTTCAACCTGCTCATGGATAGATCGTGCGGCTTCGGGTTCATCACTGGAAACTCGTCGCCCTCTTCAGACTCGGTTTCCCTGCGGCTCCGGTCCTTCTACGGACCTTAACCTCGCTACCAACGATGACTCGCCGGCTCATTTTACAAAAGGCACACCGTCACCTTCCGCGTTCTCGCGAACGTTTCCGGCTCCGATTGCTTGTAGGCACACGGGTTCAGGTCTTTTCACTCCCCGCCAGGGGTGCTTTTCACCTTTCCCTCTCGGTACTGTTTCTCTATCGGTCGCCTGCAGTATTCAGCCTTGGACCATGGTCGGCCCTGTTTCAACCGGAATTTCACGTGCTCCGGCCTACTCGGGTTCCACGAACAGGGAGTCTTCCCGCTTTCGCCTACGGGGCTTTCACCCTCTGCGGCATGCTTTCCCAATACATTTCGACTAGCGGGTCGGTTTGTCACTCCCCGAGCGGTCTGCGGACCGCTCCTTCGTGTACCCACAACCCCCCGGCAGCAACGACCGCAGTCTTGGCACTGTCGGGGTTTGGGCTCTTCCCGTTTCGCTCACCACTACTCGGGGAATCTCTTCGATTTCTTTTCCTCGGGTTACTGAGATGTTTCACTTCACCCGGTTCCTCCCTCGTCAGAGGGCGACTGGACTGCTCCAGTCGGGTTGCCCCATTCGGAGATCTCCGGATCAAGGACCGCTTGCGTCTCCCCGGAGCTTTTCGTAGCTTGCCACGTCCTTCGTCGGCTGCAGGCGCCAAGGCATCCACCGTGTGCCCTTTATACCTTTTCCTCTTTTTCGGTTTCTCTTTCCTCTATTCTGCTGTCAAGGTCCGTCGGGAAT
>LVBO01000328.1 GCA_001604435.1 Synergistales bacterium Syner_01 | reverse complement strand
CGGGCGTCGAGGCGCTCCTCGTGGACGTGGGGACGAAACCTCACGAACACCCGGTGGACATCGCGAGCCGCGAAGTTGCGGCGTGCCACCCGTCGACTCCCTCCTTCCTCGACACAGTGAAGGAGCGGGGAGAGGCCGTCGGCGCGATGGGAGAAGCGCTCGCCGCGTTTCTCCCGGGCCGGGGCGACCTCGGCGGGATCGTCGGCCTCGGCGGATCGGGCGGCACCTCCATCGTCACCTCGGGCATGCGGGCGTTGCCGCTGGGGACGCCGAAGATCATGGTCTCCACCATGGCGTCGGGGAACGTGGCCCCCTACGTCGGCCCGAACGACATCGCCATGATGTACTCCGTCACGGACGTCGCGGGGATCAACAAAGTTTCAAGAGTCGTTCTGGCGAACGCGGCCAACGCCCTCGCCGGAATGGTGAAGGGAACGGTTCCGGCGGGAGAGGACAGGCCGCTCCTGGGCATGACGATGTTCGGGGTCACCACCCCGTGCGTGGACATGGTCCGTCATGCGCTCGAAAGCGAGTTCGACTGCCTCGTCTTCCACGCGACCGGCGCGGGAGGACAGTCCTTCGAGAAGCTGGCGGACTCGGGGATGATGAAACGCGTCATCGACGTCACCACCACCGAGATCTGCGACCACCTGATGGGCGGCGTTCTCAGCGCCGGCGAGGACCGGCTCGGAGCCTTCGCCCGGACGGGAACCCCCTACGTCGGATCGGTCGGCGCGCTCGATATGGTGAACTTCGGCGCGATGGAAACAGTGCCCGAGAAGTACAAAAACCGAAACCTCTACGTTCACAACCCGCAGGTTACGCTGATGCGCACCACGCCCGAAGAGAATACACTGATGGGCGAATGGATCGGCAAGAAACTGAACGCCATGACGGGCCCCGTACGCTTCCTACTCCCGCTGAAGGGCGTTTCGATGATCGACGCGCCCAGGCAGGCGTTCTACTGGCCGGAGGCGGACGAGGCGCTTTTTGCTACACTCGAGCGTACCGTGAAGCAGAGCGATACGCGCCGTCTCGTGAAGCTCCCCCTGCACGTCAACGACCCGGAGTTCGCCGCGGCGCTCGTGGAGAACTTCCGGGAGATCAATCCGTAACGAAAGGAAGGATTCACTGATGAAACGACCGACACGTTCGGAGCTCATGGCGAAGTTCCACGACATGGCGAAACGGCGCGAGCCGATCATCGGCGGCGGCGCGGGAACGGGCATCTCCGCGAAGTGGGAGGAGGCCGGAGGCATCGACCTCATCGTTATTTACAACTCGGGCCGCTACCGCATGGCGGGGCGCGGCTCGCTCGCCGGGCTTCTCGCCTACGGGAACGCGAACGACATCGTGAAGGAGATGGCGTACGAAGTCCTCCCCGTGGTGAAGAAAACGCCCGTCCTCGCCGGAGTCAACGGCACCGACCCCTTCACCATCTGGGACAAGTACTTCGACGAGCTGATCTCCCTCGGATTCGCCGGAGTGCAGAACTTCCCGACGGTCGGCCTCATCGACGGCGTCTTCCGGGCCAACCTGGAGGAGACCGGCATGGGGTACGGCCTCGAAGTCGAGGCCATGCGGGCCGCTCACGAGCGAGATCTCCTCGTCACCCCGTACGTCTTCAGCGAGGAGGACGCCGTCTCCATGGCGGAGGCGGGAGCCGACATCCTCGTCTGCCACATGGGGCTGACCACGAAGGGCTCCATCGGAGCGAAGACCGCCAAGACGCTCGAGGAGTGCGCAGTCCTCATCGACAGATGGGCGGAGGCCGCGAAGAAGGTCCGTCCGGACATTCTCGTGCTCTGCCACGGCGGCCCGATCGCCATGCCCGAGGACGCCTCGTACATTCTGAAGCACTGCAAGCACGTCCACGGCTTCTACGGCGCCAGCTCCATGGAGCGATTGCCGACCGAGACGGCCATCAAGGCCCAAACGGAAGATTTCAAGAAGATCACATTCTAAGGAGGAAACGAACATGCCGCGAGTGTACTACAGCACCATACTCTCCTCTCCCGTGGAGGAGGCGTGGGAGGTTGTCCGCGACTTCAACGGCCTGCCGAAATGGCATCCGGGAATCACGGCGAGCGAACTCGAGGACGCATGCAGCCCCGACTGCGAAGCGTGCATAGGGAGCGTGCGCCACTTCCAGCTCGCCAACGGCGAGTGGATGCGCGAACAGCTTCTGTCCCTTTCGGACCTGGACTTCTCGGTCACCTACACGATCCTTGAGACCGGAATGAAACTGAAGAACTACGTCGCCACCCTGAAGCTCACGCCGGTCACCGCAACCGACGAAACATTCGCCGAATGGGAGGCCGTCTTCGACGCCACCGACCCGGCCAGCGAGGAGGAGACGGCGGAGATCGTCTACGGCGTCTTCGCCGAGGGCCTTGAAAATCTCGACGACATCCTCCTGGAGGCCTACGAAGAGGACTCCGGAGACGGAAGCGGCGGGTGCGGAAGCGACGGCTGCGGCTGCGGCAGTTGCGGTTGCGGCGGAGAAGAGGACGAGTAGTCTCGAAGAAGAAGCGGTATGTGCGGCGTCATCAGCGGACGCCGCACCAATCTTCCACCACGATGACATTTTCTCTGTTTTTTTGAAAAAAATCGCACTCGGCTATTGACAATCCCTGAAGAGCCCTGTAAGATAACCGCCAATTTACACCCACGACCTGAAAAGCAAAGGAGGGATTCCCGTGAAGAAGGCAACCGAAGTGTTGCGTACCGTTCTTGTTCTTGTAGTAGTACTTCTCGGTCGCTGCGGGGATTCTCCCGGAGTGCTTCTCGTCGTATAGACCGACGAAGAGTCCTCGACCGGGATCCCCGCAGCAGCGGGGGTCCCGGTTTTTTTATGCGCGGTCGAGGCGCACGAACGGCGGAAAGAGGCCTCAGGGCCCTTGAAGCATAGACTACATATCGGGAAAAGGGGTTGGAATGAAATGGCAAAGGCACTCTACGACAAGGACGCGAATATGAAGCTTCTCGAAGGAAAGACCGTCGCCGTACTCGGCTACGGAAGCCAGGGACACGCGCACTCCCAAAATCTGCGCGACAGCGGGATCTCCGTCGTAGTAGGTCTTCACGAGGGAAGCAGGTCGAAAGCGACCGCCGAGGCGGACGGCTTCGACGTGTACACCGTCGCCGAGGCGACGAAGCGCGCCGACATCGTCATGTTCCTCATGCCGGACCACGTGCAGGGGAACATCTATCGTACTCAGGTCGCCCCGAATCTGAAAAAGGGCGCGGCGCTGGCCTTCGCGCACGGCTTCTCCATCCATTTCAACCAGGTGGAGCCCTCCAAGGACAACGACATCTTCATGGTCGCGCCCAAGGGACCCGGCCACCTCGTCCGGCGTATGTACGCCGAGGGGCGGGGCGTGCCGTGCCTGCTCGCCGTCCAGCAGGACGCTTCCGGACAGGCGCGGGAGATCGGCCTCGCCTACGCCTGCGCCATCGGCGGAGGCCGCGCGGGCATTCTCTCCACCACCTTCAAAGAGGAGACCGAAACCGACCTCTTCGGGGAGCAGGCAGTCCTCTGCGGCGGCATCACCGAGCTGGTGAAGGCGGGGTACGACACGCTCGTCGAGGCGGGATATCAGCCGGAGATCGCCTACTTCGAATGCCTCAACGAGATGAAGCTCATCGTGGACATGATCTACGAGGGCGGCATCGGCTGGATGCGTTACTCCGTCAGCGACACCGCGAAGTACGGGGACCTGACGGCGGGGAAGAAGGTCATCGACGAGAGGGTTCGCCAGACGATGAAGGAGCTGCTCGCCGACGTCCGCGACGGCTCGTTCGCGAAGGACTGGATTCTCGAAAACCAGTGCGGCCGTCCCCGCATGAAGAAGTGGATGGAGCGGGAACAGGCGCACTCGATCGAAGCCGTCGGCAAGGAGCTTCGCGCGATGATGCCCTGGATGGACGCCAAATCGGCGCCCACGAGCTAAACCGACACGGAGAAGGGAGCGGGAACGATGAAGATGACTGGCGCGCAGATGGCTGTGGAAGCTCTTGCACTGGAGGGAGTCCGGTGCGTGTTCGGAATACCGGGAGGAGCGGTGCTTCCGCTGTACGACGCGCTCCGCGACGCTCCCTTCTCCCATATCCTGGTACGTCACGAGCAGGCCGCGGCGCACGCCGCCGACGGCTATGCGCGGGCGAGCGGCGAACCGGGGGTGTGCATCTGCACCTCCGGCCCCGGATTCACCAATAT
>LVBO01000327.1 GCA_001604435.1 Synergistales bacterium Syner_01 | reverse complement strand
TCGCGGGGGCGTGCATGAAGCCGAAGAGCGCGAGGATCGTCATCACGCCGCCCATGATGGCGGCCTTCATGTAGTCCCTGTCGATAAGGAAGGCCGTCACCGCGCCCCAGCAGAGGGCCGTGAACATCGCGCCCTGCGCCAGCGGCATGATCGCGGGGGAGATCCCCTGGATGATGCTCGCGCCGGAGGGGAAGGCGTCGATCGCGCCGCGGTTGAAGCGCGTGCCGAGGTAGTTCGCCAGGTACGGGATCATCGCGATGGCCACCGCGGGCGCGTGATGGTGCGGCGAGCGGATGAAGGCGTTGGCCACCATGACCACGCCGACGTAGACCAGGATGGGAGCGATGACCGCCGCCGGGATGAGGGCGGAGATGGCCCCCACGAGTCCGAGGGAGGCGGCGGCGAGGAAGACGACGCCGTTGAGGATGGAGTAGCCCTGTCCCGCGCCGGTGTCCTTCGCGCCGACCGAGGCGATGTAGACGGTGGTCGGAAGGATGCCGCCGAAGAGCGAGCCGAGGATGGTGCCGCAGCCGTCGGTGAACTGACATGCCTTGACGTCGTAGACGTCGCCCATCGTCGCCACGGCCTCGACGTTGTTCATCGTCTCGATCAGGTTGTAGATGGAGATCGGGATGATGACGCCGAGGAGGTGCGAATACTGTCCGAAGAGCAGCTGAAGGCCTGTGAACGCGGTCGCTCCGGGCATCGGAATGTAGACTCCGAGGCTCTGCGTGGCCTTCGTGATGTTTTCGACGCTGGCGACGCCGAAGACGAAGGCGAGGATCGTTCCCAGCACCACCGCGACGAGGGTCGCCGGGATCTTGCCGGGCATGGTCGCCTTGCCGATCATGCCGATGATGATGATGGCGAACGCGAGCGTGCCGATCTGCGGATGGTTGAAGGTGACGAAGAAGAGTTCGCCCGCGATGAAGGTGAGCGCGACTCCGGCGAGCGCGCCGAGCATCGCGGCCCTGGGCAGGAAGTTCTGCACCTGGCGGCCGACAAAGGAGCCGACCACGAGGATGATGCCGCCGAGAAGGCACGCGCCCACGGCGACCTGCCACGCGACGTAGGGGTCGCCGGTGGCGTTCTTGATGGCGACCGCGATGACGACCATGTAGATGAACTGAATCGGGGTGCTGATGCCGTAGGAGAGCGCCGTGACGTCGAGCCGCCCCTCCCGTTCCGCAAGGCGCTTCGCCATGCCCGCATACACGAAATTTCCCGCAGCTACTGCGATCGCGGCCCCGGGAACCATCTGGCCGAAGACCAGATCGGCCGGGAAGCCCGCTCCCAGCATGAAGACTACCAGCCAGGCAAAATTAGCCAAGTTGTTCTGGAAAAGCGCCCAGAAACCGTCCGCGTCCTGCTTGATAAAGAGGGGGTAATGCACTTTCGCCATGAGAACCTCCTACGATATGAAATTATGTACTTCTTGGGGGGTGTGAAGAGGGGAATCCATTAACGTTTTCATTATACACAGAATAGTCGATTTGTCAATCCAAGTATTACTTTCTTAGTTTTGAAAATCAATATCAATAAAAAAGCGACTCCCTGCAACACAAGTTCCCGCGCGGGAGTCTGTGTTGCAGGGAAAATCCCGTTGAAATGCGCCGCGCAAAGCGCATCAGGGATCGGTCTTATGGTCGAAATACGATGCGAGCAGCTGATACGTTTCTCTGTTCTCATCAAGCGTTTCTTTGAGTTCCACAGCCAGCAGCGTTGCCAGAATGTTCACCACGGAAAGAGGGGCGGTCATGGAATTGTAAAAAACCAAGCTGGCTGTTTGACACAGCAGGACGATATCGGAATAGCATGCCATAGGCGAAGTGCTTTTGTCGGTGATGCAGATGATTGCGCATCCGCGCTGCCGCGCGCACCTGCCGACGTCGATGATGGACTGCGAATAATTGGGGAAAGAAAAAACGACGAACACATCCAGTTCGTTCGCTCGCGCGAGCATTCGGGGCAAAATATTCAAGTTTTCGAGGCTGAGCAGTTCCGAGTCCAATCCAAGAAATGCAAGACGCTTCTGAAAGGTTGCCGCGACCGGTTCGCTCAGGTTTTTCGCCACCAGGTATATCGTACGCGCCTGTTTGATCAGCGCGGTCGCGCCGATCAAATGGTCGTCGTGAATCATGGCGTACGACTCTTCGAGCAACTGCCTCTCGCTCCGACGTATTCGCTCGATCACGTCGGGAGTAATTTTCCCTTCGCAATAAGGGGAATCCTCCCGCACCACGCTTCGCGGAGATATCATGGACTGTATGTACGACTGATACTCCTTCTTGAACTCGCTGAAATTCCGATACCCCAGTTTTTTTACAAAATTCAATACGGTAACGGCGGTTACGGAAGCTTCCACGCTCAAGTCCTTCAGAGACATAAAACACACCGAATTTTCCCTGCGTAATAACAAATCGGCGATACGTCGTTGCGTTTTACTAAAAGAAGCGTATATTGCGCGTATCCTCTCGATTGGATTCACAATACCCCTCCTCAATCGATAATTACAGGTTCTTCAGTACATTGTAGCCTCCGCACCGTAGCGGAGCAACCGAAACCCGAGATCGAATTATATCATAAGATACATTTTCTAAGTTTTTTTTATATCTAGGTATTTACTTTTGAATCCCCCTCTGCTATATTGCGGGCAAGAGGACGGAAATGTCCGGCGAAACTGAATTTAGAGGAGGATGAGATTATGCGGTTTTTTCGATGTGCAGCAGTTGCGGCGTTCGTTTGCATCATGGCGACGACATGCGGGAACACTCTTGCTTTCGCCGCGCCAAGGGACAAAGATACCTTTATCGTTGCTCTTCGCGCCGAGCCGGCCACTCTCGACCCGCACAACAGCACCGCGCTGGCCAACTTCGCGGTGCAGCGCGTTGTGTACGACAACCTGGTCCAACAGGGTCCCGACGGAGAGATCCTGCCCGCTCTCGCCGAGAAATGGGAAGTGATCGACGACCTGACCGTCCGGTTTTATCTGCGCGACGGAGTGTTCTTTTCAAACGGCGATAAGCTAACGGCAGAAGATGTTCGCTACTCTCTCGAACGCTCCACGCTTCAGCGCGGCAGCGCTTCCATGTTCTCCGCGTTCGACGGGAAAAACATCGCGGTCGTGGACGACCGAACGATCGACGTGAAGATGAAATTTCCTTTCGCCCCTGTGTACAACTACCTCGCGTCTTCCCGCGGAAACATTCTCTGTAAACGGGCCGTCGAAGAGATCGGGATCGAGCAGTACGCCCGCAAGCCCGTAGGAACGGGGCCGTTTGTGTTGGATCGCTGGATTACCGGCGACAGCCTCGTGCTGAAGGCCAACAAGAACTACTGGGGAAAGAAGCCGGCGTTCGATACCCTGATCTACCGGGTCATCACCGAGCCCGCCAATCGCACGATCGAGCTTGAAACCGGAGGAGTGGACGCGATCTACGACGTTTCGAACAGCGACATTCCCCGCCTAGAGGAAAATCCGAAGCTCAAGGTGATTCAAGGCCCGGGGTATAAGTTTTCATATATCACCATGAATATGTCGATTGCGCCGTTCAACGACATCCGGGTTCGCGAAGCGCTGACCGTCTCGCTGAACATGCCCGCCATCGTCAAAGCGGTCTATCGGGGCAGCGCGAAGCTGGCCGACAGTTTGATGGCGCCGACGGTCTTCGGCTACAGCAAGGTCGGCCCCTATCCGTACGATCCGGAACGCGCGCGCTCCTTGCTCGCGGAGGCGGGGTACGCCGACGGGCTGAAGGTGACGCTCATGACCAACGAAGACAGGAACTTCATGAATATCGCCGAGATCGCGCAGAACATGTGGAAAAAGATCGGCGTCGAGACCGACATTCAGATCGTCGAGCAGGCGACGCTCCTCTCCAGAGCGGCCGAGGGAAAGGTGACCATGGGCATTACAAGCTCCACGCCGACCACCGGCGATCCCGACCATGCGCTGATGCCCTGGCCTTCGACCTACAAGAGCTTCCTGAGGATCGACAACCCGAAAATCGACGAATTCCTGGCGAAGGGAAAGAGCGCCTACGATCCGTCGGAACGCAAAAAGGTCTACGCCGACGCCCTCGCCTATATGTGGACGCAGTTCAACATGATTCCCGTATGCTTTACGGACGTGGTCTACGCGACGGCCGACTAC
>LVBO01000326.1 GCA_001604435.1 Synergistales bacterium Syner_01 | reverse complement strand
GGATGAAGACCGTGTCGGACGGTTTGTCCAGTCCGAGCCACATCCTCCCCCCGACGGGCGAGGGGAGCCAACCCCTGGCTTGGGCGACGAACACGTAGCCGCAGTACGTCACGGAAAGCGGACGTTCCCATGCGCCTTCCAGCACGCGCTTCGGATCTCCGACGTCGCCGGCGCCGTCGTAGGGGCCGTAGAACCTGTCGGGGTAGCCGAACGGTCCGGCCGCTGTTCCTTTGGTGAGGTCGAATTCCGTTCCCTCGTAGTGATCGCGGTGCAGGCGCATCACATCGCGCACCGTAAGCTTTTTATCAGGCGCCGCGGAGAAGGGGTAGTCCTTCGTAAAGCCGTCCTCGACCCACGGAGAGTAGTTCTTCGAGGGAGCGACCAGCGAGAGGACGCGCCAAACCCTTCTGAGAGAGTAGTACGGATGGTTGTACTCGCCGAGGCTCACCGTGCGCAGCCAGTCGAGCATTCCGTCCTCGGGCTTCCACCAGCCGTGTTTTTGCGCTATCTCGTGGAGATTTTTCGAGAACATCATGTCGAGGTCGTCAGGATTCACTTCGCGGATGCGGAACTGGTTCGCCGCCACGAAGACTTCGCCGTCCGGCACCTTCTTCGCGACCCAGAGGCCGCCTTTTCCTTCGGGGGAGGGGGCCATCTCGATGACCCACCCCTCCTCGGTGTCCGCGACGGGGAGCGTCTCTCCGGTACCGTAGAGTCCGTACTCCTCGATCAGCGAACCGATGAGGAGAATCGCCTCGCGGGCTGTGCGGCAGCGTTCGAGGGCGATACGGGACAGCTCGGAAGAGTAAAGGATGCGGCTTCCCGGCTCGGGATCCGGTGAGACCTTCGAGCCGTCGGTGCACTCGCCGAACATGAGCTGATGTTCGTTCATGATCCCGTAGTTGCCGTCGAAGTAGGCGTACGTCTCCTTCGTCTGAGGGATGAAACCGAGAGGAACGGACTGAGGTCCCGGCGTGTCGTATCCCGGACCGCGCCCGCTCGTTACCATCCGGGGGTGGAAGAACGAGTTGTACTGCGGAAATTCGCCCATCGCCGCAGCGGTGCAGTATACGGGCCTCATGGCTCCGGGGGCGTGTTGCTGCGCCGGGATGTAAATGATCCTCTGGTCCATGAGGTCGTTGTCGTCGGAGTGGGAGATCATTACCGAGCCGTCGGCGGAGGCTCCCTTGGTGACGAGGATCGTGGTGCACCCCTCGACGGCGGGCGCCGCCGAAAAAAAGAAAAGGAGGAACAGAAAAAGACTTCGCGCATGTTTCTTCATGGTATCGCCCTCTTTCAAAAGGATTGACTGCGTCTATGCGATCTCAAAAAGAGAACGTTGCCGCTCTCTTGTATTGTCGGGCGGAGGAATCAGGAATATGTCTCGCGAGAGATGCCGTGTTCGTAGTATACGGTTGTACGGAAGATGCTTCAAGATGGGATGGCGACGATTCGAACCCCATGACCGACTCTTCCGTTTTTTCGAGTTTTACACTGAAGCGAACCCTTTCGCAGAGGCAATGGGATATAATTAATAAGAACATTGACGAATCCCAAGGGGGGCTGATGTTCTATGACCGATCCGCTATCCTGGATGAAGACGACGAGTCTCTTTCCGGCTCTCCGTTTTCGTGGTACGGCACGATGATATGCCTGAAACGCAGCGACGCACTCGCGCTAATTTCGAAAGATGGCACGGTAACCTATGCCGAGCTTTGCACTATGATCTCAAGGTACTCCGCACTCATATCGAGCACGCCGTGTACGAAGGTCGCTATTTTCTCGGAGAACCGGCCGGAGTGGGTGTATATCATGTATGCCGGCTGGGAGAGCGGCTGTACCGTGGTACCGATAGACTACATGTCCCCGGCCGATGAGGTGGCGTATATCCTCGCCGACTGTAAACCAGAGAAAATTTTTTGTTCCCGCAGGAAGTTGCCCGAGCTCGAACAATCTCTTTCCGCTCTCTCGTACGTTCCCGAGATACTGGTCTTCGAGGAGTGTCTTCTTCCTCCGGGAGCGAATGCTTCCGGAGATCATTTTCTCGAACGGGACGACGATGATACCGCCTTGATAATTTATACTTCGGGTACCACCGGAAGTCCGAAGGGGGCTATGATCTCCTTCGCCAATATTTCGGCGAACGTCAGGGCGGTGAGCGAAGCCGCTCCGATTTTCACCCCTGAATCGCGGGTTCTGGTGTTGCTGCCCATCCATCACGTCCTTCCTCTGGGAGGGACAATCCTCGCTCCTCTTTTCGTGGGCGCGTGCTGCGTTTTTTCGCCTTCGATAGGCTCCAAAGATATTCTTGAGACACTCCGGCGGAACGGCGTTACCGTGGTTGTCGCTGTTCCTCGTTTCTACAGCATGCTCATAAAGGGGATACGCGAGAGGATTCAGGAAAGTTTTCTTGCGCGAACTTTTTTCGCGTTGGCGAAAAAAGTTGACAATCCAACGCTCTCAAAGTTCCTCTTCAAAAAGGTCCATGAGCGTTTCGGAGGCAAAATCCGCTTCCTGGTCTGCGGCGGCGCCGCTATCGACGACGATGTCGCAAGAGATTTCAAAGCGCTTGGATTCGACATGCTCACCGGCTACGGGATGACGGAGACTGCGCCGCTCATTTCGTTTACGCATCCGGGGACCTTGAGAGTCGGGGCGAGCGGGTACGTCTGTCCTGCGGTCGAAGTGCGTATCGTCGAGGGGGAAATCACCGTAAGGGGACGCCACGTAATGAAGGGGTACTACAACCGCCCTGAAGAAACAGCCGCCATAATCCGCGACGGCTGGCTGCACACGGGAGATCTCGGATTCGTGGATGAAGACGGCTTTCTTTTCGTAACCGGACGAAAGAAGGATATTATCGTGCTTTCAAACGGGAAGAACATCAATCCCGAAGAGATCGAGGCGAAGCTGCTCGCCGGATTTGCCGCGGTGAAGGAAGTTGCGGTCTGTCTTTATAACGGGATGCTGCACGCCATCATTCTCCCTGATTTTGAAAAACTTGAAGAAAGCGGCAAGCGGCCGACCGAAGAGTTCTTTCGTCACGAGGTGATCGGCGAGTACAACCATCGGGTTGCGTCGGCGAAGAAGATAATGAAGTTTACCTTGGTGCAGGATGAACTGCCGAAAACGCGCCTCGGAAAGATCAGGAGGTTTCAGCTGCCGGAGCTGCTCGCCCTGATTGCGGAGGCGGAGCGGAAAGAAAAGTAATAACCCGGGGCAGGCGTTCGTACCCTTTTTCAGCGCGCCCGAATGGGGGATGGGTTTTCCGCCGCACCGGTTTATTTCTTTATGAACCGATGGGTGCGATCGACGGAGAATGTGCAAAGGAGCAGGGGGCGTACGGATGCTCGCCTGCTCCTTTGCATTTTCAACTGAAGCTTGACCAGTCGAATCCTTCCTTCGGCTGTTCGATGGATTTGCGAAGCTGCATCTTCGGCATGCCGATGGTGATAATGCCGGAATTCGGATCCACGGCGTACCGTTCTCTGTCATGCTCCGGATCGAATCCTATCTCGGTATTGGGTGGGATCACGTTGTGGCTGTCGATGATGACTTTTCGAAGACGGCAGTTTTCGCGGACGACGACGCCTTCGCCGATGATCGACTGTTCGATGTCCGAGCCGGACATGATCACGCAGTTGCGGGACAGCACGGACGAGTCGACTCTCGAACCAAGGACGCGACTTCCTTCCGCCGCGAGAGTGCTCTGGACCGAGCACCCGTGTCCGTTCACCGGGCAGACGTATGACGGCGGGTCGGCGTAGGACACGGTCCGAATCGGCCACTGGGGATTGTAGAAGGTCATTTCGGAATCGTGGTCGAGCAGATCCATGTGCGCCTCCCAGTATGCCTTGATGGTTCCAACATCGCGCCAGTACGGTTTATCCTCTCTCCAGAAGGAGCGTGTTTTTCCGGGGAGTACGTTCGTAGAAAAGTCGTACGCGAATATCCGAGCCTTCGGGACAAGCTTGGGAATGATATCTCTTCCGAAATCATGGCTTGTAGGGAGATGCGCGTCTTCGATGAGTGACTCCTCAAGAATTTCGCGCTCGAAGATATAGTTCCCCATGGAGACGTATGAAAATCCCGGCTTGCCGGGGATCTCGGGAGGTTGAGCCGGTTTTTCGATGAAGTCGATGATGCGTCCCGAATCGTCGACGTGGATGCATCCGAAAGCCGAGGCCTCGGACGACGGCACGACGTTTGCTGCCACGGTAACGTCCGCCTGCTTGTTCATGTGGTATTCGAGCATCTGGTCCACATCCATCTTGTAGATATGATCGGCGGCGAAGATGCAAATTCTGTCCGCGTCGTAGAGCGTGACAAGATGGAGGTTTTGATAGACGGCGTCCGCAGTCCCCTGGAACCAGTGCTCGCCGCGCCACATCTGCGCCGGGACGAGCGTGATGAAAAAGTCGCGTCCGCGGAGGGCGCCGCCGAACTGCCATCCTCTTTCGATGTGTTCGTTCAGGGATTGGCTCTTGAACTGCACCAGTACATAAATAGCGAAGATGCCGCTGTTCACCAGATTGGAAAGTGCGAAATCCACGATGCGATACTTGGCCGCAAAATGGACTGCGGGTTTTGCTCTGTATTTCGTCAGCGGCATAAGCCGCTCCCCTTTCCCTCCAGCAAGCACCATTCCCATTGTTCGACCGTATTTTCCTGTCTGCATGCTGTTTCCCCCCTCCTTCTCAAGATGGTGTTGCCGAATGTGGAAGTGCGTTCTCCCGCGGGCGATGCGCGCTCAGGGGAGGAGTGAACGATAAAGATCGAGGTAGAGCGGCGCCGAACGATCCCAGGAAAAATCGGATTGCATCGCTTTTTTTTGAGCGGAGCGGTACCCGGTTGCGTCGTTCCGGAATACATCGAGCGATCTTCCTACGGCGGAGAGAAGACCTTCCGCGGAATACTCGGAGAAAAGAAAGCCGTTGCCCTCGGGAGAGCCGTACTCGAAGACGGTATCGGCAAGTCCTCCTACGGAGCGGACAACAGGAAGGGCGCCGTATCGCAGAGAGATGAGCTGCGAGAGGCCGCACGGTTCGAATTTGGAGGGCATGAGAAAGAAGTCTCCGGCGGCGTACGCTTTGTGCGCGACCTCTTCGTCGTATCCTACAAATGATGCGACGGCGTCGGGCCATTTGTCGACGGCTTCCCGAACTGCGGTTTCGTATTCGTGTTGGCCGCTTCCGACAAGATAGAGCCTGCACCCCCATTCGACCATTCTTTGGATCGAGGGCAAGAGAATATCGAACCCCTTTTGATCCACCATCCTGCCGACCGAGGTAAACAGCGGTCGGCCGTCTTCTTTCCAACCAAGTTGATCAAAAAGGGTGTTCCTGCATTGCGCTTTCCCCGCGAGGTCGTCCGGGGAGTAGTTATGGAAAAGCAGGCTGTCCGTGGCCGGGTTCCAGTATTCCGTATCCAGGCCGTTAAGAATTCCGTGTATTTTGGAGTTGTGGCTCCTGAGAAGCCCCCCGAGACCGACGCCGCCGTTTTCCGTCTGAATCTCCCGGGAGTACGCCGGGCTGACGGTAGTGACTGCGGAGGCGCCTGTGATCGCGCCCTTCATGAGGTTGGCGCCTCCATAGAACTCCAGCCCGTTCAGCGTAAAGGCGTCGTCGACAAGCCCCCAGTCCCGGAGCGAGTGCAGCGGGAGGAGCCCCTGATGCGCCAGATTGTGTATGGTGAAGACGGTTTTGTACTGCGAAAACATGAACCTGTAGTACCTGTGCCAGAGCAGCGCACTGATCAGCGGGGCCGTTCCCCAGTCGTGACAATGCATCACGTCCGCATACCATTCGGCGGCATCCGCGAGTTCAAGCGCCGCCAGGGAAAGAAAGACGAACGGGAGAACCGACTCCGAGTCAAGCTGCTGAGGATAGATCTGTTTCCCCTCGAAGAAAGGAGACTCGAGAAAATAGACGGGAAGCCCCTCGCCGGAGGACATCCACAGCGTGCCCTTGTGCACCTTCCAGCGGATGGCGACATCGACGCTTCGCGGAACCCGGACGAGTTTCAGGCCGTTCTTGCGCGCCGTATCGAGGACGCCGTCCCACGCGGGAAGAAGCAGGCGGCAGTCGGCGCCGCTGTTTCGGAGAGAAGGCGGCAACGAGCCGGCGACATCCGCCAAGCCTCCGACCTTACAGAACGGAACGGCTTCGGGGCTTACGTGAAGAACCTTGATTGCTCGCGGATCGTGTTTTGTCGCCACAGCGGATCACATCCCCCGGAAGCTTATATTGTACGCCTTCTCGCAGTACTCGCGGACCACGCGGTGCGTGTTGAAAAAACTCCCGTTCAGGGCGATGGTCCGCTGCATCATCCAAATCCATTTTTCTCGGTTGTTGTAGTAGGTCGGGATGATTTTGTGCTCCAACTTGTCGTAGAGATCGTTCGCGTCCAAGGATTCGTCGTAGTGGACCATCTCCGACTCCGTGGGATCCGGGCCTATCGACCATCCGGTGACGTCCTCTATCCACCCCTCGATCCACCAGCCGTCGAGGACGGAGAAGTTCATGACCCCGTTCAGGGTGCATTTCATGCCGCTTGTCCCGGACGCTTCCCGCGGACGGAGCGGCGTGTTCAGCCAAAGGTCGACGCCCTGCGTGATCATCGCTCCCTTTTCCATGTCGTAGTTCTCGAGGAAGACGATGGGGATCATCTCTCCAACCTTCTGGGAAGCGTTGAGCAGCCGTTGGAGAACCGCCTTGCCTCCGTCGTCCTTCGGGTGCGCTTTCCCCGCGAAGACGAGCTGGATTTTTCCGGAGGTCACTTCAAGAAGGCGTTTCATGTTGGAAAAAAGAAGATCCGCACGCTTGTAGGTCGCGGCTCTCCGTGCAAAGCCTATGGTGAGGATATCAGGTTCGAACTGCTGTCCGGTTTGCTCCATGATTCCGGCGAGGAGGCGCAGTTTCGACGCCTGGTGCGCGCTCCAGATATCCTCCGGAGGAATTTTCACCGCCTGGACGAGCCGTCCGGGATCGTTCTCCCAGCCCGGAATATGGGCATTGAAGAGCCTGCGCATACCCGTGCTCACCCATGTGCCCGGATGGACGCCGTTGGTGACCCAATCTATCTCCGGCATGGCGAACATGTTCCGGCTGACCTCGGCGTGCTTTTTCGACACGGCGTTGACGTAACGGCTGAAACGGATGCCCAGTTCGGTCATGGAAACGCCGTCGGAGTTCGGGAGCATCCTCTTGAGATTGGAGAGCGCCTCTGTCGAGATCACCTTGTCCACAAGGTCGAAACGGAAGAAGTCGTGCCCTGCCGGAACCGGGGTATGCGTCGTGAAGATGACCTGCTCCCTGATCTTCTCGATGTCGAAGTAGCCTTGCTCCCTCATGAGTTCGAGCGTGAGGAAGCCCGCATGCCCCTCGTTCATGTGGAAC
>LVBO01000325.1 GCA_001604435.1 Synergistales bacterium Syner_01 | reverse complement strand
GGATTATGCAGCTTGATTTCAATATCGAACGAGAATGCGAAGAGCGTGAATAAAGGGAGTTCGATCCGGCGTTTTGCGCCGGCACGGAGCGGATATCGGAGAGGAGCGCGTTCAGGACGAGGACGCTCGCCGACGAAAGCGGGGCGCGCGCCGGGTCGTAAAGCGCGCGAACATCCTTACTTCGTTTCGCACCCCCTGAGTTTCCGCACCCGTTCGCCGAGCGCCTCCATGCCGTCGCCGCGCAACGACGAGACGGCGTGGATTTCGCTGACGCCGGAGTTTTTGAGACTCCTGCGGGCGGCGTCGACGTCGTCCTGCGAAGCCGCGTCCAACTTGGTGATCACGCCGATCACGGGCGCGCGGAGGGCGTGGGCGAAGCGCGAGGAGTGGCGCGAGCGTTTCAGAGGATCGGCGACGAGAAGAATGACGCCCGCCTTCACCGACGTGGTGATGAGCGTGTGGTAGAAGCGGGGCATGTCGAAGAACTCGCCCGGCGTGTCCACCGCCTCGTCACCGAAGCTGACGGCCTCGGTCTTGCGGACGTCCTGCCCCCAGATGCCGAGCGCCTTCAGCAGACTCGTCTTGCCGGAGCCGAAAAAAACGTTCATCGGTCGCCTGCTTATGTGCGTGTCAGCGGCGCGGGGGTAAAGCCGAGCACGGTGGCGAGCGTCCGGACGGTCCCCTCCAGCGAGCTTTCCACGGCGGCGACGTCACCGGTGAAGAGGACGCAGCCGGTGAAGCGGTCGATGAAGTCCATCGCGATGTCGCCCGACTTGGAGGCGATGTCCGCGGCGATGATGGCCCCTTCGCCGGGCGTGATGGTCATGATGCCGATGGCGCCCGACTTCTCCACGCCGATCAGCGAACACAGCTCGGGACGCGGGTTGCAGATCACATGCGCCAGCGTCACCTGCTTTCCAGGTACGTACTCCTGAACCACCCTCGCCTTGGTCCCCTCCGTCATGAGGCCGCCCCCTTCGATTCTTCAAGTAACTTCAGGAAAATGATACCACAAATCCGCTGTCCTGTTGTCGATACGTCGGAGATTTTTTCATGCGGGGGCGATTGCGCACCCCGGAAGGACGCCTGTCGACGCGGAGATTCGGTGCTGCGTCTCCCCGCGTACGAAAGCCCGCGCGATGCGACGTGCAGAAAGTCCATATCCCATCGCTGCGTATCGTGCCCCGGTATGTAGGCCCGCCCGACGGATCCTTTCCGCTTCGATCATTCTCTCCCGCGAGAACTCTCAAAGAAAAAGGTATACATTATACATTTTCATCCGATATTGATAAAAATTTTTTCCTGTGGTAAAAATATCTTATTGCTAAAGAAGATTTTT
>LVBO01000324.1 GCA_001604435.1 Synergistales bacterium Syner_01 | reverse complement strand
ATATTGATTCTCGGCACGCTGTTTGCGCTGTACTCCTACATCTACTTCAAACTCCGAAGCGCCGTCGGCCCCGGATGGAAATGGACGCTGCTCTACACGCTGCTCTCCGTTTTCATCATCATGGGGTCGAGAATACTCTGGCTCTTCAACCTGGGGGCATACCCCGGACTCAGGAAGATTCTCTCGTGCTCCGTCTACATGGGAATGGCCTTCTTCTTCATCCTCTTCACGGCCTTCTTCTTTCTCGACCTTCTGCGTTTCATCGTCTGGCTGATCGACCTGCTTCTCTCCGCCTGCTTCGGCGACCTCTTCCCCTCGCCCAAAATGCGTGCGCTGCTCGCGGTCGGATTCGCTTTCTTCGCCTGCACCTACGGCTGGTTCGAAGCGCTCGCGGTCCGCCCGGTGCACATCACCATCGCCACGGAAAGGCTCCCGAAAGGAGTGGACAAACTCCGGATCGCCCACATCACGGACGTGCACCTCGGCTGGGTCGTCCAGGAAGAGCGGCTCGACCGCATCCTCGAAGTGGTCAGAGAAGCGAAGCCCGACATGCTGGTGAGCACCGGCGACCTCGTCGACGGCGACATGGAGGAGCGCGAAGCCGAAGTCGCTCTCTTCAGGGAGCTGAACCTGCCGCTCGGGATGTACGCCGTCACAGGAAACCACGAATACTACGCGGGCATCGACCAGGCCATCGCCTTCAAAGAACGCTCCGGAATGCAGGTGCTGCGCAACGAGGCGCTGCGCGTCGGCGGCATCATCCTCGCTGGAATGGACGATCCCACGGCGCAACGCTTCGGCGAAACGCCTAAACCGGAGATCGACGTCCTCGCCCCGTTGCCCGAAAACCGCTTCGTCCTGCTGCTCAAGCACCAGCCCACGGTGGAGCCGGATTCAATCGGCCTCTTCGACCTCCAGCTCTCCGGCCACACGCACAGGGGGCAGATATGGCCCTTCTACTGGCTCACCAGGATGATTTACGAGTACCGGCCCGGACTGCGCGCCCTCGCGCCCTCGAAGAGCGGAGAAGCCTACGCCGCCGGCGCCGCCCGGGAGAGCCGCGTCTTCGTCGGCAACGGATCGGGGACGTGGGGCCCGCCGATACGCTTCTTCGCGCCCCCCCAGGTGGGCATCATCGACATCGTGAGAAAATAAAAAAAGCGCCCCCCCGTGCGGAACAGGGGGCGCTTCCGCTATCCGTAGATTCTTCGAAGGCAGGCTTCGCAGAGCGCCCCCAGGCTGGAGACGGTTCGCTCCTGCGGCAGGCCGGACGCGTCGTAGGCGAGAGGCAGCTCCGTGCACGCCGCGCACACCGGAAGATCACGCTCGCGCCACAGCGCCTCCACAACGCCCTTCAAAAGTCGCCCCCCCTCGTCTTTTTTGCCGCTCTTCACCAGCTCGATGCTTTGCTGCACCTGCCGCTGCGCCTCCTCCGGAGGAATGAAAAACGAGTATCCTTGCCGCTCCGCCTCCTTCTGATACAGCCCGCTGCGCATCGTCCCCAACGTCGCCGTCAACCAGGCGCCCTTCGGACTCAGCGTTGCCGCGGCGTGCACCGTCTCCTCGATGATATGCACCAGCGGCACGGGAAGCTCGTCGCGGAAACGGTCGATAAAGTAGTGCGCCGTGTTGCACGGAACCGCCAGCAGGGTCGCCCCCCAGCGTGCCAGCGTCAGCAGATCGTCCTTCAATCGCTCGGTCGGATCCTCTCCGACGCCGAGGATCGCGCTGCTCCGATCGGGAATCTGCGGATCCGAAAGTAGGTACGTCACGGCGTGCTCCTGATCGCACGAAACGGGAGCGCGTTCCGCCAGAAGCCGCAAAAACTCCGCTGCCGCCGCCGGCCCCATCCCGCCGAGAACCCCCAGAACCGTATCCGGTTTACGAATGCTCGTCATCCAAACACCTCCGGAAGATATGCTCCGTGTATTATACATGGTATACACATTTTTCAGGAAGCGGCGAAGCGGCGAAAGATACTCCGGTCTTGACGCGCTCCGAGGGGATGCTGTATCGTGGGCGCAATTCGGGGAGAGGAGAGGATCGCAGTGAACATCAAGAAGCGGGTCTGGGAGATAGTCGAAGTCGCCAAGCCGGGCGACGCCGTCAGCAGAGTGTTCGACATCTTCATTCTTGCGCTCATCATCGTCAACGTGATCTCCGTCATCATCGGCTCCGTCAACCAGATCTACGCCCGGTGGGGAAGGGCGCTCGACCTGTTCGAGTTCGTCTCCGTCGTCATCTTCACCGGGGAGTACATCGCCAGGCTGTGGGCGTGCACCGTCGACCCCCGCTATTCCGGCGCCGTCCGGGGACGCATCCGCTTCGCGCTGCGCCCGATGTCCATCATCGATCTGCTCGCCATCCTCCCCTTCTACCTCCCCTTCTGGAACGTCGATCTTCGCTCCGTGCGCGTACTGCGCCTCCTCCGCATCCTGCGGCTCGCCAAGGCGGGACGCTACTTTTCATCCTTCGGCCTCATCAAAGAGGTGCTGCGCACCAACAAGGAGGAGCTGATTCTCACCTCCGCCATGATGGGCCTGCTCCTCGTCGTCTCGTCGAGCATCCTCTACTACTGCGAAAACGAAGCCCAACCCGAAGCCTTCGCCAGCATCCCGCACACCATGTGGTGGGCTATCGCCACGCTCACCACCGTCGGTTACGGCGACGTCGCCCCCGTCACCGGCATCGGAAGGACCTTCGCCAGCGTCATCGCCGTCATCGGCATCGGCATGTTCGCCCTCCCCGCGGGCATTCTGGGGGCCGGATTCGTCGAAGCCATCCAGCGCCGCAAGAAGCGCGAAGAAGCCGCGCAGAAAAAAGAAGAGGACGAAGAGCGGGGTAACTACTGCCCGCACTGCGGCAAACGCCTGCGGTGAAGGGGGAAGAGGGCGAGCGCACGTTTTTTTCCTTGGGAAACGATTACCGCCGGTACAGATCCTCCAGGGTCAGAAGCCGCGAACGCCGCCGAAGCCTCTCCAATACCTCCGGCTTTACCTGCTCCGACGTGTACTTGCACTCCGCGAAGAGCGCCCGCGAGCCGTCCTGCGAAACGCCGACGATATCGATTTCCTCCTGCGTCCGCGTCTCGGGATCGGCGCCCCACCAGCGACCTGTCTCCTTCAGTGAAAAGGGGAGCGCATCCGGCGAAAGCAGAAGATACTGCATGCACATCCGCTCGAAGATGCGTCCCATTCGAGGTTTTGTTTTTGATCATCCCCGCCCCCTCTCATCCGAGGTGTTTGTAACACCTATTATTATAGGCGTCAAAAAAGGGGGATTTTACATGTCGGCCGATAGAGACGTTCAATCCACATGGAGGCGTGATTCCTCCCGTGTCGCCTCGAAGACGATCATTTCCTTCGTGTGTATGGCGGCGGAGTAACGATGATATACTTTCCGATAAGGAGGCGAAATGCCATGGCGCAGCTTGAACAGACGGTCAGCATCCTTGAAGCCAACAAAGAACTGTTGAAGCAGTTTCATGTTCGCTCGTTATCGGTGTTTGGTTCGGTCGCACGCGGAGAGGCCGGGCCGGACAGCGATATCGACCTGCTGGTGGACTTCGAACCCGGCGCCCGGATTGGGTTCTTCGCCTTTGCCCGCCTTCAGCGAAGTCTTGAGGAACTGCTCGGAACGAGGGTCAACCTCGTCACGCCCGATGCGCTGCATGAAGAAATGCGAGCGGAGATCATTGAGGAGGCTGTCCATGCTATGAATATCGCTTAGGATTGGACTCCCATCGGATTGTCGGTCGGAGAAAAAATAGTATACCTGCAAGCTATTAAAAGCATGCATCGGAGGCATAGAGGGAGCTTCTCTTGGTCACTCACTTGCTTGCAATGAACATTTCCTCGACAGGGTTATGTTTCTCTCTGGAAAATACGAGGTTTCATCTTGGGCTGAGCCGTTGAACTTTCTCGCTATACCTAAATAAGCACATCCACGCCCCCGCGCGGGGAGCGACGTCACCACCTGTAACCAATCGGAGGATGCATCAAGCGCCGCATTGATGATTGCCGCTTCATCCTGTTTCCATCCCTCATAGGAAGGTCGCGGGCGGCTGAAAACGCGGGACTGGTCCCCGAGTCTGACGTGTTTCCATCCCTCATAGGAAGGTCGCGGGCAAAGCGTAAATGTCGACGGAACAGAGATCGTACCTGGTTTCCATCCCTCATAGGAAGGTCGCGGGCGTAGATCAGATCGTCACCGACACGGGGGTCAAGCCCAGTTTCCATCCCTCATAGGAAGGTCGCGGGCCCAGCTCGAATACCAGCGGGCCGGAGCCGAAGCGGAGTTTCCATCCCTCATAGGAAGGTCGCGGGCGAATTGTCTTCACGGTTGAAGATCAGACGGCCGAGAGTTTCCATCCCTCATAGGAAGGTCGCGGGCCGCGATAGGGAAATGCTCGCGGTCGAAGGCGACTGTATGTTTCCATCCCTCATAGGAAGGTCGCGGGCCTGACGACCTCGGATCTCGCCTGTCCTTCTCCCAGTTGTTTCCATCCCTCATAGGAAGGTCGCGGGCGGCGCTTTGGGTAGGTGTTGAGTGCCAGCACATCGTAGACGAAAAAATGTGCCGGCACATCGTAGACTGATATTC
>LVBO01000323.1 GCA_001604435.1 Synergistales bacterium Syner_01 | reverse complement strand
TTTCTTCTCCACACGGATCTCCACTCCCGCCGCGGAAGAACCGTCGGAGAAGCCTCCCTCGCACGAGATCGTTCCGTCGCCGTTGTCCCAGCACGTGAAGAGCGGGGTATGCGCGAACGCCGCGCCGACCAAAACAAAGGAAAACGCTATTGCAAGCAGAACGGACATCATGTTTCTTTTCATAGTGAACACCCTCCTGAAGACAGTTTTCAAGCCCTTGAAGGACTTGCCCGTAAACAAAAACGCGCGGATGATTCTATGGCCGTCACCTCCCGTGCTCCGCGGAGCGACCGTTTCCAACAAACCCCATAGCCAGAGTCAGAAGAAGAGCCATCCCGTAGAAAACCCACATCGCCTGCTCGCCCGTCAGCCCCAGAGCAGTCCCGCCGGAAAAGACGAGCACCGCCGCCGACAGGCCGAGAACCAGCGGATAGAAAAACGAAAACAGCATCCATTTCGTGGAACCGGTCTGCACCTTCACGGCGATCACCGTCGGGAAGCAGGGCGGACACATCACCATGAAGAGCATCAGAGCGAGCGCGTGCAGCGGCGTCAGGTCGGACTCTCCGGAAGCCATCCGTTTCTCCAGCGCCTCGCTTTCGCCCCCCTCTTCCTGCTGGTAGAGCGAGCCGAGCGTCGCCACGCTGCTCTCCTTCGCCGCCAGAGTACTGAGAATGGCGACATTCACCCGCCAGTTGAACCCGGCCCATTTCGAAAAGGGCTCCATCGCCTTGCCGACTGTCCCGAGAACGCTCGTTTCGATCTGCTCTTTCCGCATCTCGAGCATGATGGTGCGCCGTTCGTCGACGAGCGTTCGCAGAGCGGCGTTCGCCTGTTTGGCCGCCGGGTCGCGCCTGTCCTGCAGAACTTTGTAAAAAGCAGGATTACGCGCCTCGAAGTCGCGAGCCATCGCCTCGGAATCCTCCGGGGTCTTCACCTTCATCCTCGCCGCCCGGAAGGCGTCGTTGTAGCGCGCCAATCCGAGTATTCCCTCTTCGTCGAGTCCCCCGGCCAGAGCGTTGCCTTCCGTCGAGCGCTGAAACTCGGCCACGGCCGCGTCCTTCCGCTCCTCGTAACGGGCGCGGCTTTCCTCCGAAAGACCGGGGAACTGGAGCAGCGCGAAAAGAACCACGGAGACGGCCGCCACGACGGTGGTGATCTTCCGCACGTAGAGCCAGACCCGCTCGACGGCTCTGCCCAAAACACCGCGCACCGTGGGCATGTGGTACGAGGGCATCTCCATGATGAACGGGGCGGTCTCTTTGCTCTTCAGGACGGTCATCGTGAGAATCTTCGCCACGGGGAGCACCAGCAGCAGACTGACCGTCGAGATGAAGAACATGGAGACGTCCTTGCTTCCGGCGAAGTAGATATTGATGAGCAGGATGTACAGCGGCGTCTTGGCGAGGCAATTCAGCATCGGGATGGTGAGGATCGTCGCAAGGCGCGACCGTTCGTCGGGAATTCCCTTGGTGGACATCACCGCCGGGACGGCGCATCCGCCCACCACCACGCCGCCGAGGACCATCGGAAGCGTGGACTGCCCGTGAAGGCCGAACCGGCTCAGGATACGGTCCATGATGAACGCCATGCGGGGCATGTACCCGCTGTCCTCGAGCACCGCGATGAGGCCGAAAAGGATGAAGAAGATGGGAATGTAGTTCAGCAGCGCGTTGATGCTGTCGACGAACCAGAGCGCGAAGGCCCGCAGAAGGGGAACGTCGATGAATCCGGTCGCGGGAAGAAGGGATTCGACGAAATCGCGGAAGGCGGCGAGCAGGGGCCATGTGTAGTTCGTCAGCTCGTACCCCTTGACGATCGCCAGAAAGTACAGCGCATAGATCACGCCGACGAGAAAAAGCGGCCCGAGAATTTTATGGCAGACAAGGTTGTCGATACGACTCGTAAGCGACGCCCGCGTCGTCTTCTTCCGGACGGTGAAGAGTCCGGCGACCTCCGCCGCCTTCCGGTAGCGGGAACGGGCGATGTACACGTCGGCGCTCTCGCCGTGCTCCGTCTCGAAGGACGCCCGCAAGGAATGCGCGGCTTGGGAAATCTCCGTCCCGCCCCGCGTCGCCTCCTCCACAAGACGATGCGCCTCGCGGTCTCCTTCGAGCAGCTTGACCCCGAGCCATCGCGGGGGATACGCCGCAAGCGCATCTTCTTCGCCGGACAGCATTCCGGAAAGTTTGCGCAACGCGTCTTCAAGCGCCGGATACTCGAGAACGGGCACATACGCCCCGGTATTTTCGGAGAGCGATACGGCCTCGACGGCGTCGCGAAGAGCTTCTTTCCCGCCGCCGGTCTTCATGACGGTAGGGACGACCGGAACGCCGAGGTAGCGCGACAATCCCTGAACGTCGATAGTCAGCCCGGCGTCCTCCGCCGCGTCCATCATGTTCAGGTTCATAACGACGTGAACGCGCATCTCCAGAAGCTGGAACGTAAGGTAGAGGCTCCGCTGGAGGTTCGACGCATCGAGGACGTTGACGACGACGGAGGGGTTTTCGTGCAGCAGAAAGTCCCGCGATACCCGCTCCTCGGGAGAGTACGACGTCAGACTGTACGTCCCGGGAAGGTCCACGACCTCCACGTTCATTCCCTTTCTCGCATACCACCCGGTCATCTTCTCCACGGTAACCCCCGGATAGTTCGCGACGTACTGCTTGGCTCCCGTAAGCCCGTTGAAAACAGTCGACTTGCCGCAGTTGGGCTGTCCGGCAAGAGCGATCTTCACCTTCTTCATCTCGCCGCGCACACCTCCACGAACCTGGCCTCTTCATGGCGAATGCTCACATACGAGCCGTCCGCCTCCACCTCCATCGGATCCTCC
>LVBO01000322.1:650-2224 GCA_001604435.1 Synergistales bacterium Syner_01 | reverse complement strand
TTTACAAAAGACGGCGAGCGTCTGGTGGGATCGCTTGCAAAACGGCAGGCGACATTGAACCCTGAAGGAACGCTCTTTTCTGTAAAGCGATTTATAGGACGGAAATACAACGAGGTGGCTTCCGAGCTGAAGATTGTTCCGTACAAGGTGAACGAAGGGGCCAACGGAGCCGTCAGGTTTTCGGTTGGAGGAAAAGAGTACGCGCCCGAGGAGATAAGCGCCTCCGTGCTCCGCAAGCTGGTCAGCGACGCGTCGTCCTATCTCGGCGAGAAGATTACGGACGTCGTCATCACCGTGCCGGCCTACTTCAACGACGCGCAACGGCAGGCGACCAAGGACGCGGGGACCATCGCCGGGCTGAACGTGCTCCGCGTGGTCAACGAGCCGACGGCGGCCGCTCTTGCCTACGGGCTCGACAAGAAGAAGGAACAGAAAATCATGGTCTTCGACCTCGGAGGAGGCACGTTCGACGTCTCTATTCTCGACATCGGCGACGGAGTGGTGGAAGTGCTTTCGACCTCCGGCGATACGCACCTCGGAGGCGACGACTTCGACAAGGTCGTTGTCGACTGGATCGCCGACGAGTTCCGCAAGGAGAACGGCATCGACCTCCGCAAGGACAAGCAGGCGCTCCAGCGGCTCTACGAAGCGGCGGAAAAGGCGAAGTGCGAACTCTCTTCGAGGACGAGCACGGAAATCGGCCTGCCCTTCATTACAGCGGATGCGAACGGCCCACGGCATCTGAACATGACGATTTCGCGCGCCAAATTCGATCAGCTCACATCGCACCTCGTGGAGCGATGCACCGGCCCCGTGAAGGACGCGCTCTCCGCAGCCAAACTCTCCGAAAGCGATATCGACGAAGTCGTCCTCGTGGGCGGTTCCACGCGAATACCGGCCGTCCAGGATCTTGTCCGCAAGCTCACCGGAGGCAAGCAGCCCAATATGTCCGTCAATCCGGACGAGGTGGTGGCCGTAGGCGCAGCAGTGCAGGCGGGCATCATCAGCGGAGAGATGAAGGACGTGCTTCTTCTCGACGTTATTCCCCTCTCTCTCGGCGTGGAAACCATGGGCGGCGTGATGACGAAGCTCATCGAGAAGAACACCACGATTCCGTGCAGGAAAGCGGAAATTTTCTCGACAGCGGCGGACAACCAGCCCGCTGTGGACATCGTGGTCCTCCAGGGCGAGCGCGAGATGGCGAAGGACAACCGCATCCTCGGCAACTTCAAGCTCGAGGGGATACGGCAGGCTCCGAGGGGCCTCCCGCAGATCGAAGTGGCTTTCGATGTCGACGCCAACGGCATTCTGAACGTCACGGCGAAGGACAAGGATACCGGCAAGGAACAGAGAATCACCATCAACGGATCGACGAATCTCGACAAATCCGATGTGGAGCGCATGATCCGAGAGGCGCAGGAGAACGCCGCCGAGGACCGGAAGAAAAAAGAGCTGGCGGAAGCCAGGAACGAGCTCGAAACAGTCGTCTATCAGTTGGAGAAGGCGCTCGAACAGGCGGCTGCCAATGTGCCGGAGAATGAAAAGGCCCGTGCTCGCGGGCTTGTGGATGAGGG
>LVBO01000322.1:0-631 GCA_001604435.1 Synergistales bacterium Syner_01 | reverse complement strand
GACGACGTAGTGGATGCGGAGTTCGTGGACAACTCGGAAAACCGCGGTTGAGGATTATAACACGGGCCGGCGGCCTGAAGATCCATTCCCGGCGCTCTGCCGGTTTTCAATAGATAAAAGCCTGCGGGAAATTGCCCGCAGGCTTTTTTGCGGGTATACTACTCTTATTTCTGGAGGTGACATTATGTCATTGACTTTTTCGCCGCTGTCGATAGATATGAGAGGAGAATATACCTCTCTTTTCGACAAGTGTACCGATAAAACATCCGACTACACGTTTGTAAATATTTGGGCATGGTCCGACGAACGAAAATACGAGCTTGCCTTTGCCAACGATCTGTTTTGGCCTCGGGTGACGAACCCGGCGTCGGTCTACTGGGCGCCGGTCGGCGACTGGGAATCCGCCGACTGGGAAAACCTCTTGCCGCAGCTCTTCCCGGACGGTATGACGTTCGAACGGGTGCCCGAGAAACTCGCGCAGCTCTGGAGCGAACGTCTGAACAACCGGATAACGATTGAGGAGCAGCGTTCGGAATGGGAGTACGTCTACTCCGTGGAGGAGCTTGTGGCGCTTCGCGGCAACCGCTTTCACAAGAAGAAGAATCTGCTGAAGCAATTTCAGCGAAATTAT
>LVBO01000321.1 GCA_001604435.1 Synergistales bacterium Syner_01 | reverse complement strand
CGCGCCCTCGAACGGACGCTTCGGTATGGCCTCGCGCTTACAGTGCCGGCCGCGCGGGGATTTTCACCCCATTCCATCTACATTGCCTCCAGGCTCCTAGCCGAGGAGGCAACGACACCTTTCCGGTAGTACATCGCATGCAGTGTAAGGTAGATTCACTCCAAAGTCAATCTTGTCCTCTTGACATGAAACACGAGGCCCCACGTCGAGAAGCCGAAAAGCACGTCGACCGCGTTACGCTATCTCTATGCTCCGCATCGAAACGCTTCCGTTCTGTATTTCCTCGTAGATCGTCGATATGCCCTGCCCGGGCCCCTTCATACCCAGGATGTACGCCAATGGAAGGTAGTGCTCGTCCGTCGGGACGGACAGTTTGTAGTCGGGCATCGCCTCAGTATAGTCCAGCAGGGCGTCGATCTCCGTGTTTTCAAGCCGCTCCTTCACCCAGGCGTCCGCCCGCGCCGCCCAGTCGAACGGCTTCGCGTCCTCGTCGAAATCGATCACCCGGAGGTTGTGGATCATGTTGCCGCTTCCGATGAACAGAATTCCCTTTCCGGAAAAGGGCGACAAGGCCGCGCCGAGGGCGAAGTGTTCTCGTATATCCTTGTCGACGTCCAGGCTGATTTGGAGCAGCGGGACGTCCTGATCGGGGTACATGTGCTTCACGACGGCCCATCCGGCGTGATCGACTCCCCGATGCGCGTCGACCGCGACGCCGATGCCGGCCCTTTCGATCTCTCGGGCGATTTCGGGCGCCCCCTTCGGCGCGTACCGGACCGTGTACAGTTCGTCGGGAAAACCCCAAAAGTCATAGATCTGCTCCGGATGCTCGCCCCCCGTGATGTACGTGCCCTTCGTCAGCCAATGGGCTGAGACGACGACGATCGCTTCCGGCTTCCGTATCGATTGGCCATAGGCCCGCAAAAAGCGGGCGTACCTGTTGTCCGCGATGGCGTTCATCGGCGATCCGTGCCCGATGAACAGCGGCTTGTTCATATTCATCCCTCCACCTCCGATTGTGTGCGATGAGTTCCTCGAGATTTCTTCAGTCCCGCTCCGAAATCCGGCGTCTTTTACAGAATATGCAATGAGCCTCTTCCCGCTTCGTCGAGGCGCGCCTTTTCAAAGGCTGCTTCTCCGATCTCATTCAAGACGGCGCGGCCCTCTCTCCACTCGATGAAGGCAAGAGCATACTCTGGTGATTTCAACAGAATCGGATCAGGAGCGTTCTCGTCGATGCCGTCCTTGCGGTACACCACCAGAAAACGGGGAGGGTGGGGGAAGGGAGCCTCCAGCACTCCGGAGAGGGCCAGAGCATGCAGCCGCTCCGTGCCACTGTTCTTTGATCTTCATCCACTCCTTCGCCTTCACGGTCTTTTTGAGTTCGACGATCATGACCTCCCAATCATTCTCTCTCTGCAAGAAGAGAATGCCGTCCGCGCGCTTTTTATTCGAAAAGATGAAGTTGTTATTATGCGGGTACTGAAAAAGCACTCCGTTCCGCGCGAGATGCAACGTCAGTTCGGCCTCGCCGCTCTCTTCGGTCTCTCGAACGACGATGCGTTCCCTCCGTCGCAACGGTGCTTTCCACACGTTCACGCTTCATCGCCCGGATTCAAGTCAAGAGTTTGCCGAGTGAGTTCGGCTATTGCAGCATTGAAGGCGGTTGCGGCTATTCCGTCCTGATCGGCGTGCAACGGAGAAATTTCGGTTCGGTCGCGACCGGACGAGGCGGAAACTCTCTGGAAATGCCACGCCGAAACCCGTTCCGGTTGTATGCTCTCTTCGGGCTCCAGATCGAGCCGGGAGAGAGCGGCGTCATCTATGGCCGAGGCCTTGACCAGGTTGCTCACCTGCTGAAAGAAGCTATCTCCATGCGTCGTGATCCAGACGGGAAGACCGGAATTCACCAATCGAACCAGAAGGCGGGCGAGTTCTCTCTACATTTCCAGATAAAGGTGCGCTTCCGGTTCTTCGATGATCAAAGAGCGAAAATCGTCGTTCCCTTGCAGAAAGACAAGCAGCGGAGCGCCGTCCGGGTGAATGTGTCCGCGCAAAATGCGGCGCTCCAGTATGTCCGCGAAGGCGGAGAACCTATTTTTCTCTTTGAAGGAGAGGGTAAGAAGGCGTTGAAGGAAATATCTGACGGGCAGCAGAAGCTGCACACCCTTCGCTTCACTGCTCAACGCTGCGGAGGCAACGATCTTGCGCAAGAGAATGAATCCCGTTCGTGCCGCCGGTAAATAGAGAATCTCGCCCGAGGGAACGGTTTTCACCGGAGATCGCGGAGGATAGAGAGGCGCGCTCAAATCGTCCATGATCAACTTCCAGGTCAAATACTGGATCATCCGGTAGACTTCGGCTCGGGGAGGAGGACTCGACGTCAG
>LVBO01000320.1 GCA_001604435.1 Synergistales bacterium Syner_01 | reverse complement strand
GGGTCGGATGCTATGGCGAGTCCCTCGCGGTACTTCTCCAGCGCCTCGTCGTACTTCTTTGCGAGCTGGAGTTCCGCGGCTTCGTTCCACAGCGCGACGGCGCGCGCGCGTGCGGAGGAGGCTTCCGCCTTTTTCCGCCTGAGATCAAGAAAAGACTCCAGTTTTCCGATGTGCTCGCGGACAACGGGGTCCTCGTACTCTGCAAGCCCCTCCCGGTACTTCTCCAGCGCTTCTTCGTACTTTTTCCCGAGCTGCAACTCCGCGGCCAGGTTCCAGAGCGCGACGGCGCGTGCACGGGCTTCCGGCCCCGCGTCCAGGGGAGGCAAAAAGATGTCGGACGAATTCCCTGCGAGAACGCCTCCCCCGCTCTTGACCTCGGAAGGGTCGAGTCCGGAAAGATCGCCGCTCTCAGGGGTTTCTTCATTTGGCTCCGGCCGGGCGAATTCGTCCTCGGGAAGCGGCGGCAAAATACTGTCGTCGAAGCAGAGCGCGGGAGAAGATACGCTTGCCACAAGCATCATGCAGAGGAACAGGGACTTCACAACAGCGGGAGCCGATACTCTCATGGCTGGAAAACACCTCCGGACCAAAGAATCGACGCATCCGCGCTCTCCCGGGGAAAAGCGCCTTTCCATGCCTAATCCAGTTCGACGTCCAGGTCGATGAGGACGACGCGCCCTTCCGCGAACGTAAGTGTGAGTACCGCGTACCCCGGCTCGTCGGTCCAGGCGAAAACGGATCCCTTCTGATACAACGGAACGCCGAGTTCCCGTACCACGGAAGCCGCGTCCGCGCCAAGACGGATGCCGTCGCCGAGCGCGGCCTCCCCTTCGCGAATCTTTACTCCTATCAAGCCGTAGCTGTCCTTCGTCTTGAAAAAGAGAAGGTCGAACGCCGGATACTCAAGGCTGAAATAGTCCACCATGTAGTCCGGGTCGTGCCGGCCGGGAATCCGGGTGTCCTTGCGCGCCGCGGGAGCGCCGAACCTTGCGACGGCCTCCTCCGGAGTATCCCCGAAGCGCTCTCGCGTCTTTCCGAAGAATCGCGTGAATCGTTCGTCGGGATCTCCATCGGCGCTATAGCTCCAATCGTCCTGGGGAAGCGGTTCGACGAACTGACCATAGACCCAGCCCTCGACAAGCGTCCCTCCGGAAGCGAATGCGACGACCCGCGACCATGGATAGGGGTCCGCGCCGGAGCGCTCTTCGAGGACAACCGCATGCTCGCCCCCGGCAAAACGCCCCGTAAGACGTCCTGTCCGGGACGGTTCGGCCCGCACATTCACATTCGTGCCGATAATTTTCGTCAGGAGCATCTCCGCCGAATCGGCCGCGGCCGGTAGGGCAAGCGCCAGACACAAACACACCGCAAACGCCGCACATACTGAATACCGAGAAACCTTCACCATTTCCAACTCCTTTCGGAATGAACGTACCGGGTTCCTCCGTTACAAAGACTCGGGGCGGTTCCGTGCCGTAATTTCGCAAAGCGCCTCGGCGAAACCGCTCTTGTGCGCCCGTACCAGGCGTTCCAATTCCTCTCCGTCGCGCCGCTCTATCGCGGCGAGAATTGCGAGATGCTCTTCGTGCACGGTCCTGATACGGTCGGGCCTGAAGGCGAAGACAATGCTCGAAAAGGCGCCCCCGTCCCAGAGCTTGAAGATCATGTCGTTCAGCATCGGGAAGGGCCCCATGGAATAGAGCTTCCGATGAAACTCCTTGTTCGCCGCAACTAGGCGAGGCGTGTCGCCGGCGACCGCGAACGTTCCCATATCATCCACCTTGCGGCGCAAATCCGCAAGCGCCGCGCCGTCGATGAAGGGAAGGGCGACCCGGGCGGCATACCCTTCGAGCGCGCCGCGGATCGCCATGACTTCAACGATCTTCTTCGGATCGAATACGGTGACTCTCGCCCCCCTGTGCGGCTCAAGCTCGACAAGACCTTCAGCCTGAAGCTGCTTCATCGCCTCCCGAACGGGGATCGCCGAGACTCCGAGCTCTCTGGCGACCGAAGCGACGATGATCGCCGTCCCCTGGGGCCACTCTCCGGCGACAATTCTCTCCCGCAGCAGTTCATACACGAATCCCGACTTCGTCTTATACGTCTCTTTGAGCGACATGAGAACCTCCCGGTTTTGAAAATACACGCTCTTTTAAAAGGCACAATATATATTGCATATTATACCCACCCTCGGGCGAAAATGCACCTCCATCCGCAAAACCCGATTGACAGGCGGACACCGGAAGATTAGGATGGAGCTGTTCATCGAATACCGCGTGAACGCGCTCGTCTTCGAGGGGAAGCCCGGTGAAAATCCGGCGCGGTCCCGCCGCTGTGTACCCGACGAGTTCATCGACCACCGGCCCCGCCGGGAAGGGGTGAACGAGGATGAAGGAAGCCAGAAGACCCTGAAGAAGCGCATCTGTGCGACACCTGCGAGGGTTCGGGTCGGCCTTTCATGTATTTTTTGCGGCAAGCGGACAGCTCTTCTCCGGATTTTGCACTCGTCGCATAAATATGACCGGCGCCGGCGGACCTCATGCAGGGGTTCGCTTTTATTTTTGTCTTCGACGGTGCGTTCCGCGCACCCGTATGACTGGAGGAGATTCCATGGACGAACAGAGGATGCGCCCGCTCGACGCGGAGTCGCGGGAGAAGACCGGCGAACAGCCTGTCCGGAAGAGTGATCGCGATCTCTCCCCCTCGGAGATAGAGGAAAAGAGCTTCCGGATTCTGGAGGGGCTGCTGGGCGATTTCGACGCTCCCGCCCCCGAGCGCGAGGTGATCAAAAGGATCGCCCACGCAACGACCGACGTGGAATGGGCGAAAACCTTCCGTTTTTCGCCGAACGCCGTTGGGTCGGGCATCGAGTCCGTACGGCGAGGCGCTCCCGTCGTGACCGACGTCGAGATGGTCAGCGCGGGCGTTCGCCGTTCCGCTGCGGAGGCGCGGCGCTCCCGGAACGCTCCCGACGGAAACGAAACGCTCTGCTTCCTGAACGATCCGGACGTCGCCGAGGAGGCGAAACG
>LVBO01000029.1 GCA_001604435.1 Synergistales bacterium Syner_01 | reverse complement strand
CTGCTATAATCATACCTCAAACAAATTTGTACGTGGAGGAAGGCTCTTATGGAAAAAAATCCGAACAACTCGCACGCGATGGGGACTGATTCGATACCCCGTCTCATGTGGCGCTTCTCCCTGCCGGCCATAGTCGGTATGCTCGCCAACGCGCTCTACAACATCGTCGACCGCCTCTTCGTCGGACAGACGGTCGGCGCGGCGGGTATCGGCGCGATCAGCGTGGTTTTTCCCTTCATGATACTCGTGATCTCCTTCGGCCTGTTGATCGGCGTCGGCGCGGGGTCGCTGATCTCCATCTCCCTCGGCGAAAAGCGCCGCGCCAGGGCGGAGCGGACAATGGGGAACGCGATCGTGCTGCTTTTCGGAGGCGGAATCGTTCTCGTTCTTCTGGGGGCGGCGTTTACGGAATCTATCCTTGAACTCTCGGGAGCGAGCGGGACGCTGATGCCTCTGTCGCTCGAATACATGAACATCGCCGTCTGGGGCGTCTTCTTCTCCACGTTCGCCTTCGGGCTCAACTTTTTCATCCGGGCCGAGGGAAATCCGCGCTACGCCATGTTCACGCTCATCATCGGCGCGGGAGCGAACGTCCTCCTCGACGCGATCTTCATCCTGGCGTTCGACATGGGCGTCGGAGGGGCCGCTCTCGCGACGCTGTTTTCGCAGATGATTTCCGCCTCGTGGGCTGCGCTGTACTACATCCGCAGAATGGGAACGCTCCGTTTCAGGATGAAGAACCTTGCCCTCGATTGGATCGTCACACGCAGGATTCTGGCGATCGGCGCAGCGCCCGCGCTCACCGAGGTCAGTTTTACGTACGTCCTCGCCCTCTTCAACCGCCTGCTGCGCTTCTACGGAGGCGACCTCGCGATTTCGGCGATGGGCATCTTCTTCAGCCTCGACAGCCTCTTCTTTCTGCCGGTCCTCGGTTTGGCGGGCGGCGTCCAACCGATCATCAGCTACAATTACGGCGCGAAGGACTTCGAACGGGTGATCGGCGCCGTCTTGGCCGCGATCAAGATAGGCGCCCTCTTCTTTACGGTAAGCTTCACGCTCGTCATGCTCTTTCCCGCCCCGCTCATCCGCGTCTTCAACTCGGACGACGCGGAGCTGCTGGCTCTGGGCGTGCGCGGCATGCGCCTGGGGTACAGCGGCGTCATCTTCGCCTCGGTGAGCCTTATTGCGTCGCACACATTCCAGGCGATCGGCAAGGCGAAGACGGGGCTCTTTCTGACGCTCTCAAGGCACTTTATCTTCATCCTCGCCCCGCTGTACTTTCTGCCGCCGATTCTCGGGATCGACGGCATCTGGCTGTCCCTGCCCCTCTCCGACCTTGGCGGCGCGCTGACGGGGGCATGGTTTTTGCGGCGCGAGTTCCGCATCATGAGAAATTCGGAGCGCCTTCGGCATATTTCTCCCCCGGGGGAGTGCAGCGTTTCGCCGGATTGAGTATAATACAGGTGGAGCTTTATTTCACATGAGAGTGAGGAGTGGAGGCAGTGCGCACATTCGTCAACCCCAACCCCGAAGGAGTTCGCGAGGTCTATGCGGAGGAGGGTTCCGCTCTCTACCTTCTTGATCTGCCGATTCCTCTTCCGGGGTTTGATCATCATCTGTCGTCTTGGCTGCTTCGAGACTTCAAACGAGGACGGAACGTCCTCGTCGACACGGGGCCTTCGGCCTCGGTTCCTTTCCTGGAGCGTTCGCTGCGTTCGCTCGGCGTCGGGCGCGTCGATCTTGTATTGCTCACCCATATTCACGCCGATCATGCGGGCGGGACCGGGCGGCTCCTCGACTCCTTCCCCGAGGCGCGCGTGTTGGCTCCCGAGAGGGGGAGGGCGCACCTCGTCCACCCGGCCAGGCTTGCCGAGGGAACGCGCGCGACGCTGGGCACGGAGATGGCGGACGCATTCGGCCCGATCCTTCCCGTTCCGAAGGAGAGTCTGATCGGCTCCGGCGACCCCTTGCTGGAAGGGGTTACGGTCCTCGAGACACCGGGACACGCATCGCACCACTCATCGTACGTCTTTCACGCGGACTTCGGGAAGGTGCTCTTCCCCGGCGAAGCCGCGGGCGTGGGGCTCGGCGAAGCGGTCCGTTTCCTTTGGACGGTTCCCGGCGCCCCGGAGGTATCCGCGCCCTATCGTTTCCCCGCGACTCCTCCGCGGCTGGACGGGGAAGCCTTGGAACGCTCCATGGAGCTCCTTCGGGCTGAGAGCGGGGCGAAATATCTCTGTTTCAGCCACTACGGATGGACCACGGAGGTTGCCGAAACGTTGCGCCTGGCCGCGGAACAGTTCCGCGACTGGCGCCAAAGGGCGCGCCTGTGTGCGGCGGTGGACGAGGACGCGGCGGTGGCCCTGCTTTTTGAGGAAACAGCGCGCGAGGACCCGCTGCTCGGACTCCTTCCCTTCTTGAGAGAGGAACAGCGCCGCAAGGAGGAGTTCTTCATCAAAAACAGCCTGAGGGGGATTGTCCGGTGGGTGCGTTCATAGCATCCAGGTGTTGCGCCTGCGGTCGTATCTCCCCGAGGAGACTCCTTCCGGTTCTTCGGGGGGAAGGGGGATCGTGATGACGGAGCAATCCGGAAAGCTTGGTTTTGACCGCTATCTCGTCGGAGAAGGAGGAAAAAGACTCTTTCTCTTCCTGTTCGGAGGGCTTCTCTGCGCCGTGGGGCTCTATTCCAACCCGGTCTCCGAAAGCCTGATCGGGCTGAAGCTCATTCTCATCGAGCCGGATTATCTCATCTCCGATTATTTCCATGTGGGAGGGCGCGGGGCTTCTTTTATCAACAGCGGTCTTTTGACGCTGCTTTTCACGGCGATCCTTGTGTACTACAAGATCCACATACGCGGCATCTCCATCGCGGCTGTTTTCACCGTAGCCGGTTTTGCCTTTTTCGGAAAGAATCTGCTCAATGTCTGGTTTATCCTCGGAGGCGTGTGGCTTTACGCATGGCATCAGAAAGAGTCGTTCCTGAAGTTCATCTACATCGCGTTCTTCGGTACCTCGCTCGCCCCGCTTGTGAGTCAGCTGATGTTCGGTCTCCATCTCCCGACCCCTTTCCGGTTGGCCGCCGGAGTCGTCGCCGGAATTTCTGCGGGTTTTCTGCTCCCCTCGCTCGCGGCCTCCTTCCTTTCGGTGCACAAGGGGTACAACCTGTACAACGTCGGATTCACCGCGGGAATGGTGGGAACGCTCTATGTGTCCCTCTTCCGTTCGCACGGCTTCGTCCCGGAGGCGAGGGTTCTCTGGTCCACCGGAAACAACGGGTTGCTCCTCCCTATGCTTCTTGGGATGTTCCTGTCGATGATTCTCGCCGGGTTTTTGCTGAACGGGCGCTCCTTCAAGGGGCTCGCGTCGATATGGGCGCATCCGGGGCGCCTTTTGGCCGACTTCGTCGATATCTTCGACTTCCCCCCGACTCTGATCAACATGGGGTTGAACGGGCTGCTTGCGACCTCCTATCTGCTGATCGTAGGCGGCGATTTCAACGGCCCCACGCTCGGAGGCATCTTCACCGTCGTCGGTTTCAGCGCGATGGGAAAAACGCCGAGAAATATTACGCCGATCATCGCCGGAGTGGTTCTCGGAAGCCTGACGAAGCACTGGAACCTTGCCGATCCGGCAATCCAGCTTGCGGCGCTCTTCGGAACGACGCTCGCTCCTATCGCGGGGGAGTTCGGATGGAAAGCGGGGATCCTGGCCGGGTATGTCCACTCGTCCGTGGTGCTGTATGTCGGCGTGTTGCACGCCGGTTTCAACTTGTACAACAACGGCTTCGCCGGGGGGCTCGTCGCGGCTATGCTCGTGCCCCTCATCGAGGCCTTCAGAGGGAGAGAAACGGAATGAAATACGAACGGCTTGTCGTCTCGCGCATTGTGAGCGAGCTGATGAATTTCTTCTTCTCCATGGGGGCGCACGACTTTTCGACGCATGTCCTCCGGAACGAGAAAGGATTCGAGATATGCGTCGAATCGGACTACTCGGGGAACCCTTCGAGCAAGATCCGCGAGATGACCCGGCTGCTCAGGATGCCGCGCGCCCGCGAAATGGAGGAGTACTCGTGGTCGCTCTCCGGAGACATCAGCACGGGACAGGAGATCTATCTGGTGGGGATCATGACGGACGACGTGACCGTGGAACACGACGAAGAGGCGGGGCGGGTCCGCATCAGTCTCACCCGTCTTCTGGAGTGAGCTGAAAGGGGAGAAAGTGATGTCGAAGCTGCAATTGAACATGGATGTGCTCGAAGAGGCGCTTCTGGGCGGATCGATTCTCGGAGGAGGAGAAGGAACCTCGATCGACGAGGCGATGATGCTCGGCGAGCTCGCGCTCAAGATCAGCAGCCCCGTGTTGTTGGATATCGAGGACATCGACCCGGACGGGACCGTCGTCACGTGCGCCACGGTGACGTGCCCGCACCGGAAGAAGGCGCCTTTCGCCAGCCCGAGAGCGCACGTCCGGAGCATCGAGCTCTTGCTGGAGAGTGGACTGAAACGCCCCGCCGCGCTCATCCCCAACGAATGCGGCAGCGGAGGCATAGTGAACGGATGGCTGGAGGCGGCCATTCTGGGCCTGCCGCTCCTGGACGCTCCATGCAACGGCAGAGCGCATCCGACGCCCGAGATGGGTTCCATGGGGCTGCATCTCATGCAGGACTACCAGACGCTGCAGTCTTTCGCGGGCGGCGACCCCGCGCAGGGAACATACATAGAAGGAGTTCTTCGTGGGAACGTCAAAACCGTCACGGCGATGGTGCGTCAGGACGCCTGCGTCGTGGGCGGTCTTCTCGCCGTGGCGCGCAATCCTGTGAAGGCGGAGTACCTGCACGAGAACGCCGCTCCGGGCGCGATCAAGCTGGCGATTCGCCTCGGAGCCGCGGTGAAAGAGGTGCGAAACGGCGGCGGCGAAGCGGTGACCGCGGCGGTGCTGTCGATACTTCCCGGGGAGGTGCTGTGCCGGGGCAAGGTCGACGCCGTCGACCGCTTCACGGCGGGAGGCATGGACTCGGGAACCGCCTATATCGGAGACATTTCGATCACCTTCTGGAGGGAGTACATGACGGTCGAAAGCGGAGAGGACGAGCGCCTTGCGACCTTCCCGGATCTGGTGACGGTGTTCGACGCGGAGACGGGGATGACCATCGCAAGCTCCGAGATCGCCTCCGACATGGACGTCATCGTCATTACGGTCTCCAGGAGGCGCCTTCTCCTCGGGGCGGGAATGCGCTTTCCGGATCTCTTCGAGCCCGCCGAGAAAGTCATCGGAAAAAAACTGCTGCAGTACCTCGACCTGTAGCGCAAATAGTTCTTTTTTTGCGCGAAATAAGGCTCTCCCGTACGGGGGCCTTATTTCGCGCCTGAAGTAATAGAAAAATAAAAAACTTCCCCCCTTCCCCATTCCCCCCTTTTTCTGATACAATACGTCCAGGTACGTAATTTTACGTATCGAAAAGCGCGTAGTTTCCCGCGCCCATCATGAAGAGAAAGGAGCATCGGCCGTGGAGAGCAAGAAGAAAATACTCTGGTATTCGTTCCTGATGGCGATTTTTATTCTGCCGCTCTCCGGATGCTCTCTTTCGGGCCGGACGAACAGCTATGAAGAGGCGCGCACGATTGCGGAAGAGGCGTATATCTTCGCATACCCCATGCTGGAAAACTACCGGATGATGCAGGTGCAGGCCATCGCTTCGGGCAATTTCAACCGGTTCGTTCACGCCGCGGAACTTCTCGGCCCTGTGGACAGGGATACGTTCCGTCCTCATAACGACACGCTCTCGTCCGCGGCATGGCTCGATCTTCGGGCGGAACCCATGGTGCTTACCGTGCCTCCTCTCTCCGACCGCTACTATTCGTTCCAGTTCGTGGATCTCTATACCAGCAACTTCGCCTACGTCGGGGCGCGCACCATCGGTTCTTCCGGCGGAGTTTTCCTGATCGCCGGTCCCGAATGGAACGGGAAAGCGCCCCGCGCCATCGATGCAGTATTCCAGTCCGAAGGGAACTTCGTGCTCTGTTTCGGCCGAACGGCTCTCAACGGCCCGGACGACCTGCCCAACGTGCGTGCGATCCAGCAGAAGTACGCACTCGAGCCTCTGAGCAAATTTCTTGGAACTCGGCCTCCCGAGGCGGCTCCTTCGGAAGTCTTCCCGTTGTACGTGAAGATCGCCGCGGATTCCGTTCACTTCATCTCCTATCTGAACTTTCTGATGGGGCAGGCGAAGGTGCACCCTTCCGAAGAGTCGCTGTTCGAGCGTTTCGGCCTTGTGGGAATAGGTCCGTCCTTCTATTTCAACGCGAACGATTTCAGCGCGACGATCAGGGATGCGATCGACGACGGAATCGTCTCCGCCCTTGAACAGATCGCCGAGTCGCAGTCGCTGCTGCACGAGGAGAGAAACGGATGGACGATCTACAGGCGGGTCTTCGGCAACAGAGAGCGTTTGCAGGGGCTGTATCTCGTCCGTGCGGGAGCGGCAAAGGAGCTGCTCTACGGCGCCGACCCGGAGGAGGTCTCCTCGCTTACCGCGAGCCTCGACGAGGACGGGGATTTTCTGGACGCGTCGATACGCTCGTACGCTCTTACATTTGCTAAGGAAGAGTTGCCCCCGGTCGACGCGTTCTGGTCGATCACCATGTACTCGATGCCCGAACAGGTTCTGGTCCCCAATCCGCTGGACAGGTATTCTCTCGGGAGCAAGAGCTCCTCGCCGGCGTATGCCGCCGACGGTTCGCTGACGCTGTATTTTTCCAAGGAATCTCCCGGCGAGTCGAGGGAGGGGAACTGGCTTCCCGCTCCCGACGGGGCTTTCTCGCTGACGTTGCGGATGTATCTGCCGAAGGCGGACGCGGTTCCGCCGCACTATGTCCCCCCACCTTTACGGAAAATGCGCTGACGAAAAGAAGCGTTCTCCGGAGGGAG
>LVBO01000319.1 GCA_001604435.1 Synergistales bacterium Syner_01 | reverse complement strand
TGGTTTTTCCGCAGGCGATCAAGGTACAGTTCATAGTTGAGAACACCCAGCCCCGCTGCGGGCAACTCTACCGCGCCCGCACCGCGAAAGCTGTTGTGTTCGGCGGATCCCTCGCCGAACTTTTCGCTCGCGTTCTCGGCACGCTTGCAGTCCTTGGCGTGGGCGATTTTGATTTTGTCGTCAAGCACCCAGAAAATTTTCTCGAGTACAGGGTCGACATCGTCTATATTGCCGCCATCGAAAAAGTTGGTCGGATCCAGCAGCAGGCCCAGACCCGGGTGGTTGATCTCCTGCAGCAGACGGGCTACCTGGTCAACCGAGCCGATGATGTTGTTGGTGTAGTTTTCGATCAAGAACACAGCGTCATGCTCATAGGCATATCGTGCAATATCGGTTGCAACAGCCTTGAACTCCTGATAGGCTTCTTCGGTGTAGTTTTTCTCGTCGGGCAGCCAGTCGCTCTCGGTGTTGTAGGTGCCGGTTTCGCTGATCACATAAGGAGTACCGAAATCCCGGGCGTGCCTTAAAATTTCCTTGACGCGGTTAATATTCGCCTTGCGGGTGGCGGGCTCCGGATGGGTCAGGTTTGTATAGGCGGAGATACCCACTATAGGTACATTGGCGTCACGGAAAGCGTCGCGCACCTTGTTGGCCTTACTCTTATCGATTTTGCCGCGACCAAGGTCCATGTCCTTGAATTCCAAATCCAGCTGTACGCAGCTCATGCCGTCCTTTTTGATTTTGGCGATAGTTTCGTCCAGTGTATAGGGGTAATAACCTGTAAAAATACCTACCGATATCATGATTAGCCCTCCTTTGTCACTTCCGAAAGGTATACGGTGCGTTCCTCTTCAATGGACTTGTAGCACGCCTCCACGCAGGCCAGGGTGTTCACATTGTCGCGGGCGGATATTTCAGGCTCGACGCCCTCCTCCACCGCACGCAGCAGGTTCGCCATAGTACCGATAAAAGCATCGGGGAACCACTTGCTCTCCCATTTCGGTTCGATGAACTCGTTCGGGAACTGTCTGCCGGCAAGACGCAGAGTGCTGCCGCTGAATTCCGGCTCGCGCTTGTGCCAGCCGATATCGCCTTCGGCGAAGCCCTCGGTCCCCTCCACCCGCCAGTTGATGTAGTTGTGCTTTGCGCAAGGCTCTTCGGGCCAGGCCCATACATCGTCAAGGCTTGTAGCCATCATCCGATCCTTGTACTGGAAGGTGTATTGCACAATTCCGTCGGTGTGCTCGAATTTAGTGCGTGGGTCGGTGCGGCAAACGGCGGTGATTTTTTCGGGGTCGCCGAACAGGTAGCGGAAGATGTCGATATGGTGCACGCCCATGGCGTAAATTTCAAGTTTTTTGTATTCCTTCAGGAAGCTCTGCCAATCGGGTATGGCCCGCATATCGATGCTGGCGATGATCGGCTTGCCGATCAGGCCGTTATCAAGGATATACTTCAAGGCGCGCATGCTTTGGTCGTACCGCATGTTGGAGTTCACTGCGATGGGGATGTCCGCCTCTTCGCCCAGGCGGACGATTTCTCTCGCGTCGTCTACGGACATAGCGATGGGCTTTTGGCAGAGAATACCCTTGATATGCTTCCTACCGCAGATGTAGCGTACGATTTCCAGCTGCACATGGGGCGGCACGGCGATGTCGACAATCTCGATTTCAGAATTATCCACCAGATCATGCCAATCCTCGTAGACGAGGGGTAAACCGTGCTCGGCGGCCACCTCTTTGCTCAGATCGTAATCCTTGCCGCTTATGGCGACCGGATTGAAGCCCGCTTTCTTATACGCCACCAAATGGCAGCCGCGCACGATGAACCCGGCGCCGACGACACCGATTTTGTAGTCCATCCGCTTGGGCAGGGCCGGTATGGTTGCCTGTTCCAGTTGGGTCTTGATATCTGCCATAGCCTGTCTTCCCCCTTATAACTCGGGTTTTTGGTTTTCGTCGATGCGTTTGCGCCGTTCTACGTAAGAATCCAGGATAGCGATGTCGTCTTCGGTGAACCAAGCGAACGGGTCGGTACTGCAAGTAAGCGCGAAGTTCGCCCAGGCGTTCAGCGAACCGGAGCGGATGACCACCTTGGCACGCTGTGCATAGTCCTCGATCAAGTTCTCGTGGGTGGTTCCTGTAAATGTTGCGCCGGAACCGGTGAAGATATCCTGCACCTCGCTGTACAACGCCGGATGATGGGTTTTTACCTCCGCGGCAAAGGCCACGTCCTCCGCGAAAATTTCCTGCCTCAGCATCCGCAGGATGTCCAGCACATCGGCCCGGCCCGCGTAATACCCAAGGTCGACACGGTTGGCATCCTTGGGGATGGGGAACCCTGCGTCCGTCACCAGCACGATGTCCGAGTGGCCGCAGATAGCCAAAGCCTTTGCAAGTTCAGGGTGCAAAATGCGGTTGGGTCTCATATTTCATCCTCCTTTCCGTGACTGTAAAAATGCATCTACTTCTTGTTTCGTATGGTAGGAAGGAACGGTCTCCCACCTTGTGCAGCATAGAGCCGCCGCTGCATTGGCCCGGCTCACGCTCTCGCGCAGGGTGGCGCCGCCCGCAAGGGTTGCGGCCAGAGCCGCGTTGAAGCTGTCGCCCGCTCCGTTGGAATCCACCACGTTTATTTCGTAGTGTTCCACTTCGAAGCTTTCATCGTTTGAGAACACTGCGGCGCCTTTATCGCCAAGCGTCGTGACCACACAGCCACAGCCGGTATTCAGTAGGATCTTGGCGATATCCTTGTTGGAAAGGGGGCTGTTCGGAGGCAGCCCGGCGGCGATGCGCGCTTCGGTTTCGTTGGGCGTAAGGATGGATACGTCGCTTAAATCATAAGCGGTGAGGTCGACGCCCGGGGCAGGATTCAGAATCGTGGTTTTTCCCGCCCGCTTGCCCTGTTTCATGGCGTAAAGGGCCGTAGCGATAGGGATTTCCAGCTGGGCGAGCAGAACATCGGCCTCCCTGACGGCGGCGTTCGCTACGTCAATATCCCCTTCGTTGAACAAATCGTTGGCGCCGGGCGCCACTACAATGAGATTGCGGGCTTGAGTATCCTTGATGATAAAGCCCGTGCCCGTGGGCTGTTCGCGGGTAACGCGCAAAAAGCGGGTATCGATTCGCTCCTGTTTCATTAAATCGACGAATTCCTTGCCGAAGGCATCGTCGCCCACCACGCCCACGTAAGAAACCCGCGCCCCCAGCCTGGCGGCCTGAACAGCCATATCGCTGCCCTTGCCGCCGTAGGTACCCCGATAGTTGTAGCCCATCAGAGTCTCGCCTGCCAGAGGGATACGGTCCGTTGTCATCACAAGGGCTTTTGCGTAGCTGCCTATGATGCAGACATTCATCATGCGTCCTCCTTAGGGGAAAAGTATTTTTCACCTTTGACGGCGCTGCCGCCGGAAATGGACACGACCCGGCTCTAAGGCCGCCCCCTCAATATGCGTTGGGATCGCCGACCAGACCATCTACAATGGCCGGGCCGCTGCTGGTGCCTACCAGCTCGGCGCCCGCTTCGAACATTGCTCTCATGATTTCCGGACTGTTCACCTTTCCGGAGACCTTCACGCGACAGGGCGCCTTGATGTTCTCCTTCAAGACGAGCACATCCTCCACAGTTGCCGCGCAGCCGCCAATGCCCCAGCCGCTCGACTGCTTCACCCAGTCGATACCCGCTTCGCAGGCCAGACGAGCCGCGCGAGCTTTCATGGACGCTTCGGTGATGAAACCGAATTCCAGCATGGCCTTTACCACAACGCCGCTCGCGTGCGCCAACTCCGAGATTTGTTTCATTTCCTCAAAATACGCCTTTTCATCGCCGCCAAGCAGCAGGCCGGGGTTCGGTGGGAAATCGAACTGATCCACGCCTTCCCGTATCATTTCCTTCAGCGCGACCAGCTTCATACCCAAGGTGTCGTTCGCCATGGGAAAGTTCAGGGTACTGGCCACCTCGATGCCGGAGCCTTTCAGCACATCCTTCGCCAAGGAAATAAAACACGGGGGGATCATGGCCGCCTGGAAGCCGTATTTCACACAGGTTTCCAGATGTATCAAAAGCCCTTCCCGCGTAAGGTTTGGATTGACGTTTGTATACTGTATTGCCTTGGCTACCTGTTTCTTGTCATTAAAGTCGATCATTGCCTCTCCTCCACTTCTATAACGTTTCATGAAACGATTCATATTTGCAAGGCAATCATATCATTAAGCTCGGAGAAAGGCAACGTGTTTGTAAAGGTTTTTTCTGCTATTCTAAAAGCGCAGCCGACAATTTGTCGATTTCCGCCAAAGCGATATCGGCGTCGCATTCGCCCCTTGCCGCGCGGCCCAGCTGGCCGCCGATAATCGCGTCGTACAGGCGCAAGTTGGCGTCCGGCGCGACCCGGTCATCCAGCAGCCGCCGCATACGGCTGAGGGAGTAACTTTTCAACACGTTGGATTTCCAGGGATACAGACTATCCAGATCGGTGTTCAGGTAGAAGGATTTGCGGCTGGATATGCCCGACAGCACCGCAAATGGGTTCGCGATGCGCCTGCCGCAGGCCCACTTAATGAACCTCGACGCCGTTTCCCGGTTGGCCGAGCCACTGAACAACCCTAGCCCCCACCCCCCCAAAACAGGCCGTTGTCCAGGTATGATCCCGCTGCCCACGTTGCCGGCCACGCGGCTTTGCATGGAATCGTTGATGCCAAAGGCATAGGAATCATACAGGGTAACCATAGCCACCCTGCCCTGCTTGAAAATATCCGCGATATCCTCCCAGCTTTTACAAGAGGCGTAACTGTAAGAAAAGCTTGTAAGATAGCTCTCCAAAGCGATACGTGCAACCTCTGTTCGGGGGTGCACGCTGTTATCCGTTATCAGGTTGCCGCCGAAAGCCCAGAGGCGGTTCAGGTATTCGATGCTGTTGTAGAGGTTGCCGCCGTCGATCAGAGCCGTTCCATACTCCACCGGAGAACGTTTATTGACGCTTTGGGTGAAAAAGGCCGCCGCGTCGTTGAATTCATTCCAATTCTCAGGCACTTTCAGCTCATAGCCGTATTCACGCCGGAACTGCATACGCAAGTCATTGTCTTCGAATAAATCCTTTTGATAAAACAGCAATTGGGTACCGGTGAGGAACGGCAGACCGTACAGACTGCCGTCCTCGCCAACATAAGCCTCGATGATATCGTCGATGAAATCCGCGAAATAGCTCTCGTCGGATCGCAAGGTGTCCAAACTTTGCAAGATGCCTGGTCGCACCAGCATATCGCGCCAGATGATATCGTACATCACAACGTCTATTTTTTTGTCTCGCAAGGTATCCGGGTTTTGCACGAGCGATGTCAGCTCGTTGTAACCGAAGCGCACAAATTCAAGGGGGATGCCGTAGCGCTGTGAAAAAACTCTGCTCAACATCACCAACACGTCGGCGGTTTGGCTTTTCAGCAGGGCTACGCGCAACGGTTCGCCCTGCAACGGCAGAGCTGCGCCGCCCGCAAAAGGCGCCTGCAGCACACGAAATTCCGCCTGCAGGGTTTGCAGACCGCTTTGCTGGCCGCCGCGCCGCCGCAGTTTTTCCAGTATACGATCGGCCGCCAAGCAACCTATCTCGTGGTTGGAGACTTCTATCAACGCATCGAAACTCCCCTCATCCTCTATCCAGTTTTCAGTTTTAAGGCAGATAAGATGGCCGGGGGTGGCCGAGCCAAACACCTGTACAGCTTTCTGCGCCCCCTTGGCCAGCATGTAGCCGCCCAAAACCAGAACGTCCAAAGGCGGCTGGGTGCTCAGAAGTTCAAAGGCGGCCTTAAAACCGCTTTCCACGCTTTTATCTCCGACGATGTGGCAGACCGCCCCAACCCCAGCCAAAGCGGCCAACCTTTCCAGCTCCGTCCGGGGGGTGGTCGCCTTTTCCAATATTACTCCCGCGCGGGCGAAGCCCCTTTCGCGGCACCAGGCGAAGCATCGGCGGAAGGCCTCGCTGTAATCCACCTGGATAGCATCCATCTTGCCCTCCAGGTGCAAGGATTTATCCAAAAACACCACCGGCACATTGGCCGTTTCCGCACGCGGCAACCATTTCTTGCGGCTAACGGCGGTGTTGACGATGATGCCGTCCACACCCAGCTGTAGAAAGTACTCGATATGTTTTTTTTCAAGAATACGGTTATTGTCCGTGGTCTTCAGCACAACGCCATAGCCGTACTGGCGCAGGCGTTTTTCTATGGCGGCCAGTATCGCCTGCATGCCGTATTCCTCTATACTGCTTACTACTACCCCCACCAGATGGGTCCGGGTGCTTTTCAAACTGCGCCCCTTTGCGTCGGGGACAAAACTCAGCTCTTCAATGGCCCGTTCTACACGCTCAATCAAATCATGGTTATTTGTTTTGCCATTGATGACGTTGCTCACTGTTCCGAGCGAAACACCCGCCGCAGCCGCGACATCCTTAATAGTGGCCATACAAACCCTCATTTCGTGAAAACTTTTGCCTTTCGAGCTTTCTCCCCTGCGTCCGTCTCCCAAAGCGTACGAAAGTTTAAAGAAGAATGGGGAGGATGATGAATTATGATACTCGACGCACTTGGCTATCGAACAGCGACTTCGAGAAGACTTTTTCATACTGCCAATTTTTTGACTAGAGTGATGATAAAACAAGAGAGGGGCAAACGCAATGCGGAAGATGATGCCGACGGAGGGAAACGGCGCTCTCGTTCACGAGGGCGCTGCACGCCAAGAACAAGCACTCCAGCTGGATCAGCGGGCGCCGACTTCGAATGGTCCCCATCGCCCGGGCGTTTCGCGCCGAACCGCGCATACGCTATCTCGATTCATCACTGTGAGATTTCCTGTATTCCCTCGGAGTGCATTTGAAAAAGCGTTTGAAGAGCTGCGAAAAACGACTCGGACTGTCGAAACCGCATCGGCCGGCAATGTCCGAGACGCTGCGCCCCGGATCGCGCAGAAGCATGGAGGCCCCCTGCGTCGCCCTGTACTTCAACAGATACTGCACGGGCGGTACCCGGAGCGTCCGCCGGAAAGCGCGCAGACACTCCCGCTCCCCTACGCCTCCGGCCATGGCGATGTGCGAAAGCCGTATGTTTTCGGAAAAACAGCCGTGGATATAGTCGATCATTTTCCGGATGCGGAGAGCGTCCTGACCGGACTCTCCGCACCCGGTCTCCATGTCCCGCTCGTAGCGTCGGTACAGGGCAAGAACTATACGCGACAGCGTTTCCCTGACGATGAATTCGTACCCCGGCGCATCCAGCGCAAGCGCCTCGAACGCGCGCGCGAACTCCCGCGTGGGAAACTCGTCTCCTTCAGCCAGAGAACTCAGCAAACATCCGTCAAAGGAAGCGCACGCCACAAGCGGCTCCATATACTTGCGCGCGAATACCGAATCTCCGCCTCCTGCGACAAGCAGCGGGCTGAAAACCAGCGAATGCGCTTCGCACCGCGGTTCCGCAGCCGTCCTGTGAAGCATGTCGGCGTTGACGACAACCCCGTCCCCCTGTTCGAGACGGAACGTCTTTCCCGATATCTCCACTCTCCAATCTCCGGATTCCGCATAGATGATCTCCAGCTCTTCGTGCCAGTGCCAGGGAATGACATCCTCCGGACCGTCCGTGTACCGCAGGGCATACCCCGCGCACGGAAACCCGAGCGTTCCGTGCGGTTGCAGCTCCCGACGCGCGCGATCCAGATTCAAGCCGCACTGCTGCAACGCCATGACGCGCCCCCCTCTGTCGTTTTTCTTATAGTCTACGTCCGAAAACGCATTGAAGCAAGAAGACCATGTCGGTATTCTTACATGACGACACATTTTGCGGGAGGTACGACATGCTGCACCTATTGCTTCCGATCATCTACCTTGCGTTCATCGGCCTGGGATTGCCGGATTCGCTCCTGGGCTCGGCGTGGCCCGCGATGTACGAAGAACTCGGCGCGCCCCTGCGCTCCGCGGGCGTCGTCGGCATGATCATCTCCGTCGGCACCATCGTCTCCAGCCTGATGAGCGGCAGGGTGGTCAAGCGATTCGGGACCGGCCCGACGACGGCGGCGAGCACGGCGATGACGGCGGTCGCGCTCGCGGGCTTTTCCTCTTCGTCCTCGTTTTTCGAACTCTGTCTCTGGGGGATTCCCTACGGGCTGGGCGCGGGAAGCATCGACGCCGCGCTGAACAACTTCGTCGCGCTGCACTACGCATCGAGGCATATGAGCTGGCTGCACTGCTTCTGGGGAATCGGCGCGACGACGGGCCCCTTCGTCATGGGGCTGTGCCTGGCGCACGGCGCGCGGTGGAACGCGGGGTACATGATCATAGGCGCTCTTCAGCTGCTCCTCGTGATCTGCCTGATCTT
>LVBO01000318.1 GCA_001604435.1 Synergistales bacterium Syner_01 | reverse complement strand
CTTGACGTGCATGGTCTCCGCGCCGGGGTAGTACCCCGCCCTGGTCTTCGTCTTGATGACGGCGGAGTGAAAGGCGATCCCCGCCTCCTCCGCCTCCCGCGTCGAAAGGCCGGTGCGCGCGACTTCGTACGCGCAGTGCTTGCTCATGGCGGTACCCAGCACGCCCTTCAGGGAAGCCCGGCCGCCCCCCATGGAAATACCTGCGACGCGTCCCATCTTGTTCGCCACGGTGCCGAGGGCCACCCAGAAGGGTTTTCCGGTCATAAGATGCGTCGTCGAGGCGCAGTCTCCCGCCGCCCAGACGGCGGGGTGAGAAGTCGCCATGGTCTCGTCGGCTGCGACGGCGTTGCGGACGGAGAGCTTCAGTCCGGCGTCCTCGGCAAGTTGCGAGTTGGGACGCACGCCGAGTCCCATGATCACCATGTCCGTGGGTATGGTACCGCCTTCGGTGATGACGGAACGCACTCTCCCCCCCTCGGTGCCGAAACCGAGCAGCGTTTCGCCGAGACGAAGCTCCGTTCCTATGCCTCGAATGGCTGCGGCGATGTGTTCGGCCATATCCGGGTCGAAGGTACTCATCACCTGCGGGGCCTTGTCGATGAGGGTAACTTTTATACCCCGGACGCAGGCGAACGCCTCCGCCATTTCCAGGCCGATATACCCTCCGCCGATCACCACCGCGTGACGGGGATGATGCTGGTCGATGAACTTGCGCGCGGCGATGCCCGTTTCAAGAATTCCGAGGCTGAAGATACCGTCCGCCTTGGCCCCGTTCAGCTGCGGGACGACGGGACTGGCTCCGGTCGCCAGAAGCAGCTGGTCGAAACCGTCGGCGAACTCTCTGCCGGTCTCCAGGTTTCGGACCTTGACCTTGGCTCCGCCGAGATCGAGCGAGAGCACTTCGTGCCGGACGTGCACGACGATATTCTGTTTTTCCAGGAACTCCTCAGGGGTGCGGACCACAAGGCGCGTTTCCGATTCGACGAGTCCGGCGACGAAGTAGGGAATGCCGCACGCCGAGTAGGAGGAGTATCCGCTCCGCTCGTAGACGACGATCTCCGAATCGGGAAGCAGTTTCCTGATCTGCCCCGCGGCCGACATTCCGGCGGCGTCGCCGCCGACGATAAGAATGCGCTTTTTCGCCATTTCGATCACCTCCGAAATACCATAAAGGGTATCTTCTTTTCCTTCAGAGTATACCTCATGTCCCGAAGAACGCGCTACAGCAGGTTCTTCTTTTTATATACCGGCTCCGAGAGGGCCCAGATCGCAGGCCAGGAGCGCAACAGCCAGAAACCGATGGCGAAGCTGATGATTCCCCCGGCAAGCATCGTCGTCGGCGCTCCGATATGCGAGGCGAGCCATCCGGAGTTCAGGCTTCCCAGCGGCGTGATCCCCATCGCGCAGACGATGAAGAGGCTCATGACGCGGTTTCGCTTGTCCTCGTCGACAAGCGTTTGGACAAGCGTATTGCAGGAAACGAGCGTCAGGACCATGAAAAAGCCGAGGCACGCCATCAGGAGCAACGAAAGGGGGAAGAGCCTGGACTGAGAAAAGAGCGCCATGGCAATGCCCAAAAGGATACAGGAGACGGCCATGATCTTGCCCAGTCCGACAGGCGATTTTCGCAGGGCAAGCAGGACCGACCCTGCGAGCGCGCCGAGTCCGGTGGCGCCCATCAGAAAACCAAGCGTCCGCGGCCCTCCTCCGAGAATCTCACGGGCAAAGACGGGGAGCAGCACCATGTAGGGGAAGGCGAAGAAGCTGACGAGGGCGATCGCGGCAAGATAGTTCCGCAGGGGGAGAAAATCCGCGACGTAGCGTACGCCCTCCTTCATCCCTTCGAGCACCCCCTTCTTCGTCTGCTCGGAAACAAGAGGCCGTTTGAAACGCATAAGGAAGAGCGCCGTGAGCGTCGCCGAATAGGCCATACCGTTCATCACGAAGCAGATCCCCTCGCCGACGACGGCGATGACTATTCCAGCGATCGACGGGCCGATGAGGCGGGTCACGTTGAACAGGGTGGAGGTGAGAGCGATGCCGTTGCCGAGGTCTTGTTCGTCCTCCACGAGGCGTATCGTGAACCCCTGGCGCGCCGGCACTTCGAACGAATCGGACGTGCCGATGATTGCGGCGAGGATAAGAATGTGCCAGTACTCCACGACTCCCGTCAGCGTGAGTATCGCGAGCGTCAGCGCGTGGAGCATGCTGATGGTCTGACAGATCATGATGATCTTTCGGAGATTTCGCCCCTCGAGAAAGGCGCCCGTGAACGAACCGAAGAGCAGTACGGGAATCTGCGCCATGAAGTCCACCGTCCCTAAAAGCAACGGCGACCCCGTGATCCGGTAGACGAGCCAGTTCATGGCCACCCGCTGCATCCAGAGCCCGGAGAGCGAGACGATCTGCCCCATGTAGAACAGCCGGAAATTCCGATGCCTGAAAGCCCTGAAGAGGACGCTCTTCTCCCAGTCGGGCATGCCGCTACCCCTTCCAGACGGCGCGGTACTTCTTGAGGAAGTGCGACGGATTGTACGACTCCTTGGCCTGCCGGACCCCCTCTTCGCCCATGTCCTGCTCTCTGTTCGCCCATTTGAAGCCCGAACAGGAGTTTTCCAGGAAACCCTGGTTGATCGCCTGGTAGACGCCCTTGTACTCGGCGAGCCCCTTCTCGAAGTGGACCACCACCATGTCGTCCGTCATCGGTTCGCCGACTGCGTACGCAACCATATAGTCTTTCACGTAGAGCGCGCCGCAGAGCAACCCCGGCAAATGATCCCACTTCTTCAGGACACGGGATATCGCGTGATTCTCGGCCCTCAGGCCCGGGATGTCGTCGCAACTCTTCCATTCGCACCAGAGCTGCTGCATCTCGAGGATACCATCCACATCGTCGCGTCCGAGCGACTTGTACTCGGAAACATAATTTCGCTGAAATTGCTTCAGCAGATTCTTCTTCTTGTGAAAGCGGTTACCGCGAAGCGCCACAAGCTCCTCCACGGAGTAGACGTACTCCCATTCCGAACGCTGCTCCTCAATCGTTATCCGGTTGTTCAGACGTTCGCTCCAGAGCTGCGCGAGTTTCTCAGGCACCCGCTCGAACGTCATGCCGTCCGGGAAGAGCTGCGGCAAGAGGCTTTCCCAGTCGGCGGATTCCCAGTCGCCGACCGGTGCCCAGTAGACCGACGCCGGGTTCGTCACCCGAGGCCAAAACAGATCGTTGGCAAAGG
>LVBO01000317.1 GCA_001604435.1 Synergistales bacterium Syner_01 | reverse complement strand
GTCGAGTCGTCGTTTTGCCAGAAACGTTCGAAGACGCTCCCCTGTTTCTCCGCAGGAATACCGACGCCCGTGTCCTGCACCAGGAAGCGCAGACGAACAGTTCGCTCGCGCTCCTCAAGAACGGAGACGGAAAAACGCACCTCTCCCCCGGGGGTGAACTTCACCGCGTTGTCCAGGAGATTTCTCAGTATTCTATACAGACAGCGACCGTCGCCGTGCAGACGCAACGGGACGGGCGGGCGGGCGGAGAAGATGAAACGGAGTCCCTTCTCGTGCGCCGCCGCGCCGAAGACGGTCTCCAGCTTCGAAAGCAGCTCGTCGAGGTCGAAATCCTCCTCGACCAGACGGTAGCGTTTTTCGTCGATGTTCGAAATATCGAGCGCGTCGCTGATCAGCGTCAACAACGCCTCGCCGGACTTTCGGGCGGAAACGGCGTACTCCCGCTGCTCCTCCGTCAGAGCGGTGTCGAGCAGCAGTCGGTTCATTCCAAGGAAGCCGTTCAACGGCGTCCGCATCTCGTGGCTCATGTTCGCGAGGAAACGGCTCTTGGCCTCGCTGGCGGCTTCCGCGCGGCGCGCCATCTCCTGCGTCTTGCGGGTGGTATCCACGAGAGCCGCGTTCATCAGGAAGAGTTCGTCCTTGCTTCGCCGCAACTCGTCCGTTCTCATCGCGACCTGTCGCTCCAAATCCTCCCTTCGGTTCGCCGCGGCGATCGCGAGCAGCGTCAGCACGACGGTCACCAGAATACCGGCGAAGAGGCTCATCCAGGCTGCCCGCGGCGGATAGAGCGAGAAAAAGCCCGGTCCTGGACGCAAAACGACGACGAACGTTCTGCCGAAATAGAGGAGGGGACGCACCGAGAAGAGATCCGAGGCATCCGGCCATACAGGCGCAGAAGCGTCGTCTTCCTGCGTGGAAACGATGTGTTCGGGCGCGCCGACGCTATGAAGGCTCCACAAATCGCCGACAAGCACGTCCCGCTCCACATGCGCCTCCTCGGTACGCATTCGATTCATCAGAGTGTTCAGCTCGACGACCATGGCGAGAACGCCCATAAATTTGTCCGTTTCGTTGCGCGAAAACACCGGCTGAAAGACCACTATCCCTTTCAGCGGTCCGGGGCCGGAGAACAGAGGAACCACCTCCGTCGCCGCGGGGAGGCGCAAAGCGCGCGCCTCGTCGATGGCGACTCTTCTGGAAGGAACCGGGGAGAAGTCGATCCCCAGTATGCGCTCGCTCCCTTCGAAGGGCACGCGATAGAACACCGGATAGTAGAACGGGCGCTCCGGAGCAGGAACTCTTCTGTCCGCCTCGCCGTAGTCGCGGATGACGAAATCCTCCGCGACGAGCGAGCGCCCCAATCGTTCGAACGCCTCCCGATCTTCATGCGCGACGAGCGGGAGCCATGTCGCGCCACGCACCTCGGGCAACTCCTCCAGATGACCGGCGTATCCTTTGAATTCCTCATAATCGACGAAATCGCTGTACGCGAAGAACGCCGCCGCACCTTCGACGGCGATATCCATGAGATTCAGAAGACTGCTTCGCAGCTTCTCCGACTCCGAGTCGGCAAGCATGTGAAAGGTCTGCTCGCGCATCGCGCGTTCGGCTTCCGAGGAGACGAGGAGGATCGAACAGGTGAATACGAATCCCGCCGCGGCGACGAAGAGAGCTGCCGCATAGGAGTGATGCCGACGATAGGAAGTCCTTCTCCTCGGAGCGCGGCGCAACGTCGGTATCCGCCATACGATGAAGAGAACGGCCAGAAGGACCGCGGCGAACTCCGGAACATACGAGGCTCGGAGGGCGTCGCTCCGCCACTTCCCGCCGTCGATATCGAGGGCGGCGACGAACGCCGTCTTCCCGGTATCGGGGTCGGCGACGGGAACCCACGCGGTGACGAGACTTCCCCAAATATCCATAAATGGGCCGACGACGACGCTCTTTCCCTTGTCGAATGCCTCCAGCAGCACGGGATCCGGGGGAACATACCTCTCCCCCGGGGGCGACTCGTCCGGCGAGCCTTCGGGCTCGGAATCGAAGTAGATAAAGATCGCCCCGTCGGCACGGCGACCGAGGAGCGAGATGAAACGACAGTCGGGAAAGGCGGAGAGGAGCGAAATGCTCTGTTCTTTGAAACGGAGGTAGTCCGGAGAAGCGCGGTCCGCCTCGGAACCCGAGAGGCGCTTGACAGCGCGGGGATTCACGCTTTCGGCGAAAAGGCGCGCGCGGCGAACCAGGTTGTGGCGCATCCCCAGGTCGGCTTTCGACACCCGCCACTCGCCGAAGAAAAATCCGATCGCCAACAGGAGCACGACGACGAGAATATCGGCGAGACGCGCGGCGCGTATATGGGATGAACGAAAAAAGCTCTTCTTCATAGGCGCCTCCGGAATTCCGGTTCTTCGTGTACCTCGGCAACGGGGCCTCAAGCCCCGCTTCAGTTTCAGGATACCGCTTCAAGTATACTATACTCTCCGCCGGTCCGCCCGTTTTCCAGACCGGAGCGGCTCAGTCCCCTTCGAGAGGACGCAGGCGCGTCATGGCGCGGATTCGCTCCCTGAGAGGAGGGCGGTCGCGCTCCACCGAGACGGTCTCTTCCGTGTCCCCGTTCACGATGTTCTCCCGGAGCACGCGGATGCGGTCTTTCGTGAAACGGCTGTTGCGGTGCAGATGGCCGCAGAACCATTTTTCGTAGGCCACCTCTCTGTAGATCTCGTCCAGGTAGGCCGAGACGGGATCTCCATGAAGATACTTGTGAAGATCGAGCGCCTGCAGGATGTGGTTGGGGGCCGTGTGGGTGAGAATCCAGTCCACGCGCCACTCCGAGGCCTCCAGCGAATCGAGCCCCCGGCGGTACTCTTCGGCGGACGGTATCTCCTCGGGCCACCACGATCTCCCCGGAGTGCGCCCCTTTCTGTCCACGCTGCGGGCGCCGCCGAAGACGAAGCAGCGCTTCCCCGCGAGCGTGTAGACGTACCCCCGGCGCAGATGAAGAACGTGCGCCGAGACGACGCCGACCGGCGCGCCGAACCGTTCTTCTTGGGGGAGGGCGTCGAGCATGGAAAAGTTCTCGTGGTTGCCGTCCACGAAAAGAGTGGTCCAGGGGCTTTCTTCAAGGCGGCGAAGGGCGAGCCGCTCTTCCGCGCGCGGAGGGTCGCTCCATAGAAGACCGAAGTCGCCGAGGATGACGACCAGATCGTCCCGCTCCAGCCTCGCCCCTAGAGGAAAATTCGCCGTCCCGAGCCGATCGATCTCGAGAAGGCCGTGCGTGTCTCCGGTAAGAAAAATCATGCGCATCCGCTCCTTCGCCGTTTATTATACCGTGCGATGTGCTAAAATTTCATGAAGTCTTTCTTTTTATCTTTCGTATCGAAGGAGGCGCCTCATGACGAATCCGGAGCAAAAAACACTCGCCATCGTGTGCGGAGGAGGCCCCGCCCCGGGGATCAACAGCGTGATCAGCTCTGTTACCATAGAAGCGAAGAAGTCCGGGTGGGAGGTGTACGGCATCTACGACGGCTTCGCCAACCTGGGGAAGGGGGAGAAGAAGGTCGTCCCCCTGACCATCGACGCCGTCAGCCGGATCCACTCCGACGGGGGGAGCATCCTGCGGATCTCCCGGTTCAACCCGACGAAGAGCGACGAGTCGCTGCGGAAAGTCGTGGACACGCTCATCGAACTGGGGGTCACCCACCTCGTGACCATCGGCGGCGACGACACCGCGTACGCGGCCTCGCGCATCGCCGACTTCGCGAAGAACAGCCTCGGGCTGACCATCAACTTCGTCCACGTCCCCAAGACCATCGACAACGACCTTCCGCTTCCCGAGGGCATCCCCACCTTCGGCTTCGAGACGGCGCGTTCGCTGGGGACGCAGATCGTCTCCAACCTGATGGAGGACGCCAAGACGACGGGTCGCTGGTACCTCGCCGTCGCCATGGGGCGCGTCGCGGGGCACCTCGCGCTCGGCATCGGCAAGAGCGCGGGCGCGACCTTGACGCTCATCCCGGAGGAGTTCCCGGGGACGGAAAAGATTCCCCTCTCCCTCGTGGTGGACATCGTCACGGGCTCGATCGTGAAGCGGCTCGCTTCGGGCCGGAACTACGGCGTCGCCGTCACCGCCGAGGGGCTGATCGAGAAGATCCGCCTCGAGGACCTGGAGGCGGCGGACTGCCTCGAGTACGACGACCACGGGCACATCCGCTACGCCGAGATCAACTTCTCGGACGTCCTCAAGAAAGAGCTTCTCGTCAGGCTCTCCGGGATGGGTCTGAAGATGACGATCAACAACAAGGAAGTCGGGTACGAGGTCCGCTGCGCGCCTCCCAACGCCTTCGACATCGAGTACACGCGGAATCTGGGGTACGGGGCGTTCGAGTTCCTCCGCGACGGAGGAACGAACGCGCTCATCACCATCCAGAACAACCAGATCGTGCCCATCCCCTTCGACCAGATCCTCGACCCGGTCACGAAGAAGACGCGCATCCGCATGGTGAACACGCAGTCCATTCAGTACAGGATCG
>LVBO01000316.1 GCA_001604435.1 Synergistales bacterium Syner_01 | reverse complement strand
GGCAGCAGACTGTAAATCTGCCGACACCGTCTACGAAGGTTCGAATCCTTCTCCCACCACCACTTTTTTTAAATACAGGCCGACTTAGCTCAGCAGGTAGAGCACATCCATGGTAAGGATGGGGTCTCCGGTTCAAGTCCGGAAGTCGGCTCCAGTAAAGAAAAACAGGGCTTCGGCTATACGCTGAAGCCCTGTTTTTAATGAGTGCGGAAGTGCGCCCGGACGTTCTGTTCCCGGAGACTCCTCTGATCATGAAGAGCGGAATCGCATTGAGAGAATGTCGGCCGATACCGACAGCGCTTCTCCGACGAAGAAATCCTCCCTGTTTGAAGGAAAAAATTTATGTCGGGATGCTTTTGTGTTACAATTCAGTCTGATATCGCAAATTCTATTCAGGGGATGTGATTGTATGCGTCGGAGAAGCGCTTGCTTTTCGCTCGTCGCGGTGTTTCTGCTGATGGTTGCCAACGCGGCCTTTGCCGCCATGAGCGACTGGGACTTTTTCCACCTCTGCGGGAGCGGCGCTCCAGCCGAGATCCGGTCGGCGCTCGAAGAGGGCGCGAATGCGGATATAAGCGTCAAAGAGTATGGATGGAGCGCGTTGATGAACGCTGCGCGCCACAACCCGTACCCCGACGTTGTGACGATGCTCGTGAAGGCCGGGGCCGATGTTCATGTGATCGACGCGAACGGCTGGACTGCGCTTATGCTGGCCCTGCGCTACAACCCGAATCCCGACGTGACGAAAGCGCTTCTGCGGGCCGGAGGCGACGTATGGGCGAAAACGGTGAACGTGAAGAACAGCGAAGGATGGACCGCTATGATGTACGCCGCCTCCGACAAGGACGAAGAAACCGTCCTCGCCTTGTACAAGGCGGGCGCCGATGCACGCGCTCAGGATGAAGAGGGGGTGAGCGTGCTCATGCGCGCGGCCGCCGTCAACCCGGATCCGGTTGCGGTTCGAGCGGTTGTCGACGCCGTGCCCGGAACCGGAGGGTTCGACAGTCTCGGAAGAAGCCCTCTTATGTGGGCGGCCGCAAGGAATCCGAATCCGGAAGTGACGCGCGCGCTTCTAAGCGCCGGAGCGAACGTGTTCGCCAGAGACAAGGAAAATGCGAGCGTTCTGATGCACGCGGCGGCGCACAATCCGAATCCTGAAGTGTGCCTGGCGATACTCAAAGCGAAAACGAACGTCCACTTAAGGGACAAACACGGAAGAAATGCGTTGTTTCACGCCGCCCGCAGCAACCCCAACCCCGAAGTTGCCACGCTTCTTCTGCAGGTCGGAGTCGACGTGGGCGCGAAGGACGGCGCCGGAAGAACCGCGCTTATGTGGGCGGCAAGGGACAATACGAATCCGGCCATGATCGCCGCGCTGATACGGTTCGGCGCCGCGGTCGATGCGCGGGATAAAAACGGTGTCGACGCGCTGATGTTCGCCGCCGCGTTCAACGTGAATCCCGAAATGACCATGGCCGTCCTGCATGCGGGAGCCAAAGTCGACGCCAAAGATGCAGGAGGGACGACCCCGCTGATGTATGCGGCGAAACACACCCTGCACCCGCAGGTGATCGATGTGCTGCTGAACGCCGGAGCCAATCCGAAACTTCGGGATAAGCAGGGAAAGCGAGCTCTTGACTATGCGTCGGTCAACGGACGGATCAAAGGCACGGAGGCGCATCGCCGGTTATACCATGTTTCCCGTTGACGGCTGAACTGCTCTTGAATCAGAGCGTGGCCCGGCTTTTTTTTAGCTGCCTTGTGGAACAGTTGCAACATTGCGGTGAAAGGATTTTTTGTATTCCTTTTTACGTTTTCTTTGGTATAATCCACACGCTGAGAGTGTGTCCGCGGAGCGGACGGGCGAGCAGTACCATTGTCGCTCCTTGACGACGGAGAATGATACAAAGGTTCTATTGAATTGCAGCGTTCTGCGAAACCGGAGGAGGAGTCTCTCCCGGTAATGTGTGTATGGCGTTGTGTTTCTCGGTCGTATGCTACAATATTTCATCGGACTGGCAAACCATTGTTTTTTCGGCGAAGAGGGCCGGATTTTTTCAACAAGCCCCCAGGGGCGGATTTCATTTACAGGGAGGTTTTTCTACAATGGCGAAGGAGAAATTTGAGAGGTCGAAACCGCATTTGAACATAGGGACGATCGGACACATCGACCACGGGAAGACGACGCTGACGGCGGCGATCACGAAGTGCCTGGCGACGGCGAATTTTGCTCAGTTCACGGCGTACGACATGATCGACAAGGCGCCTGAAGAGAGAGAGCGCGGGATCACGATCAACATAGCGCACGTGGAGTACCAGACGGACAACCGTCACTACGCGCACATCGACTGCCCGGGTCACGCGGACTACATCAAGAACATGATCACGGGAGCGGCGCAGATGGACGGAGCGATCCTCGTGGTGAGCGCGGCGGACGGCCCGATGCCGCAGACGCGTGAGCACGTGCTGCTCGCGCGCCAGGTGAACGTGCCCGCGTTGGTGGTGTTCATGAACAAGACGGACCAGGTGGACGACCCCGAGCTTCTCGACCTTGTCGAGATGGAAGTGCGAGAGCTTCTGAGCAAGTACGAGTTCCCGGGCGACGACATTCCGGTGGTGCGGGGATCGGCGCTGAAGGTCATGGAAGAGGGGAACGGAACGCGCGACGACGCGGTGAGCAAGTGCATCTGGGAGTTGATGGACGCNNNCCTGTGCGCGACGTTGACCGTCCGTTCCTGATGCCGATCGAGGACGTGTTCACGATCACGGGACGCGGCACGGTGGTGACGGGCAGAGTCGAGCGCGGGATCATCAAGGGCGGCGAAGAAGTCGCGATCATCGGAATGAAGAGAGACATCACGAAGACGGTGGCGACGTCGCTGGAGATGTTCCGCAAGATACTCGACAGCGCGATGGCCGGAGACAACGTCGGGGTGCTGCTGCGCGGAGTGGACAAGGAAGGCGTGGAGCGCGGGCAGGTATTGGCGAAGCCGAACTCGATCAAGCCGCACACGAAGTTCAAGGCCGAGGTGTACGT
>LVBO01000315.1 GCA_001604435.1 Synergistales bacterium Syner_01 | reverse complement strand
CGAGGAGATCACCACAAGCACGAAGAGGGCGGCGAACGGCCCGAATCTTCCCAAATCGAATGCGAACTTTTTCTTCTCCACTGCTTTCGCCCCCTTCAAATATCCGTTCGCTGCCCGACGGACCGCAAAACGCTTTCTTTCAGCCCCGTGGCATGGAACATGATCTCTTCCTCGTTGAGATGCTCCCCCTCGAGAATTCCGGAGACTCTGCCCTCGTGCATCACCACGGTTCTATGACAGAGGCCGAGTATCTCCTCGAGTTCGGAGGAGATAAGGATGCACGACAGCCCTTTTTCCACAAGGGTATGTATAAAATGGTAGATTTCGCGCTTGGCGTTGACGTCGATACCCCGTGTCGGCTCGTCGATGATGAGTATCTCGGGGTCGGTGTCCATGCACTTCGCCAGCGAGACCTTCTGCTGGTTGCCCCCGCTGAAGAATTCGAGATTCGTGGAGAGGGATGCCGCTTTGATCGAGAATTCCCGAACGTACTCGGAGGCCTGTTCCCGCTCTTTTTTCTTGTTGATCACTCCCCACGCCCCGCAGTACCGGGCGAGCGACACCAGCGAGATGTTCGAAGAAATTCCGAACTTGACGAGAATCCCCTTTCCCTGCCGGTCCTCCGAGAGATAGGAGATTCCCAGCTTCACCGCGTCCGAAGGGGTGCGGATATCCGCCTTCCTCCCCTTCACGGAAATACGTCCGGATGTCTTCCGCCGCAGGCCGAGCAGCGTTTCCGCCACCTCGGTTCTTCCAGCGCCCATCAAGCCGGAGAAGCCCAGGATCTCTCCCCTGCGGAGGGAGAAGGAGACGCCCGAGAGAAGCCCCTCAACGGAGAGATCTTCCACGGAGAGAACCGCCTCTTCGGAAGGTGCGTTTTTCGGAGGGAAGAGCTGCGAGAGTTCGCGCCCCACCATACGGGTCGCCATCTCGTGGACGCCGACCTCCTCCGTTCTGTCGAGCGAAACGAATTCGCCGTCGCGAAGCACCATGACCCTGTCGCAGATTTCCTTGACCTCGCGGAGCTTATGGGAGATGTAGATGATCGCAACCCCTTCGTCCCGAAGGTTTCCGATGATCGAGAAGAGCATCCGTACATCCGGCGGCGTGAGGACCGTCGTCGGTTCGTCCATGATAAGGACGCGCGATTTCCTTGAGAGCGCCTTCGCGAACTCGACCATCTGCTTTTGCGCCACGCTGAGATTCTCCATCTTCTCGCGTGGATCGATCGCGACGCCGAGCCTGTCCAGAAGGCGCTTCGCCTCGGCGGCCATGGCCTTTTTATCGAGCAGCGGTCCGGAACGAAGCTCCGCGCCGAGGAAGATGTTCTCGAAGACGTTGAGATCTTTCACCAAGTTGAATTCCTGGGGGATGAGGGTGATTCCAAGCCGTTTGGCCTCGGTGGCGCTCCCCGAGCGCATCGGTTCTCCGTCGAAGAAGAACTCTCCGCTCGTCGGGGTATAGATTCCGGAGATGATTTTCAGCAACGTGGACTTGCCCGCCCCGTTCTCGCCGATAATGCCGAGAATCTCGCCGGCGGAGAGTTCGAACGACACGTTGTTGAGCACCCGCACGCCGGAAAACTCCTTGCATGCGGAGACGACCTTCAGAAGGGGTGCGCCGCCGGAACCGGCCATGAAAACGCCCTACTTTTTCATAGCGTCGTCGAACGCGATGTTCGACGGCGCGAAATCCACGCGGCGAACGAAGGCGCATGCCTCGCCGGCGCCGTACTCGCGCTCCATGCCGCTGTCTTCCCATTCGACCGAAAGCGGGCCGTCGTACCGCATCGCGTTCAGTTCGCGGATGATCTCCTCGAAATTCACGCATCCGTGCCCGAGAGAGCGGAAGTTCCACCCTCTGCGGTTGTCTCCGAATTCGATGTGCGAGCCGAGAATTCCGGAGCGCCCGTCGAGCACCACCGCCGCGTCCTTCATGTGAACATGGTAGACGCGGTCGCTGAAGTCCCTGAGGAAGAGCGCCGGATTCACGCCCTGCCATACGAGGTGACTCGGATCGAAGTTCAGGCCGAAGGCGGGACGCCGTCCGAAGGCGTTCAAGAGCTTCTCCGTAGTGTAATAGTCGAACGCGATCTCCGTCGGATGGACTTCAAGGGCGAACTTCACGCCGCATCTGTCGAACTCGTCGAGAATGGGGTTCCATAGGTCGACGACG
>LVBO01000314.1 GCA_001604435.1 Synergistales bacterium Syner_01 | reverse complement strand
CCTTCGGCATCGACGCCGAACTCAAGTTTGAAATCGACAAGTATAATACCCAACCCTGCGAAATACTCGGAAAGAACGCTATTGACCTTCAGTGTGATTTCCTTTATTTTTAAAAGCTGTTCCTCGGTGCTCCATCCGAAGAGCACCGCATGATCCTCGGTGATGAGCGGATCTCCAAGAGCGTCGTCTTTAAGATACAGTTCCACAAGGGGACGAGGCAGGACTTTCCCCTCTTCGACTCCCAGACGCTTGCACAGCGAACCGGTGGTAATGTTGCGGACCACGACCTCGATAGGAACGATGACGACTTTTTTTACGATCTGGTGAATGTTGTCCACTCTTTTGACGAAGTGCGTGGGAATACCTTTTTCGGTGAGGAGTTCAAAGAGAGACGAGCTGATCAGATTGTTGAGTTCGCCTTTGCCTTCGATGGAATCTTTCTTCAAGGCGTTGAATGCGGTGAGAGAGTTTTTGTACTCTATAATACAGAGATTCGCATCGTCCGTTTCATAAATTTTTTTCGCTTTGCCTTCGTAAAGGAACTTCTTTTTTTCCAAGGTGGGGCACCTCCAAGGATTGATATGCTTACATTATTTATCGACATTGAAAAAATGTCAACAGCTCATTGGTCCGAAATTTTCCCCCGGAAGGTGATTTTGTGAGCAATTTTAACGAAGAGTTTCCGGGAACAACATTGATTCTCGCCGGCGGGCAAGGTTCGAGAATGGGCGGTGAAAAGCTTACCCTCGCCGTCGACGCCGAACCGCTCTTGCTGAAGGTGATACGGAGAGTGCTTCCTTTTTCAAGGGACATTCTTCTTTCGGTCGCTCCTCATCAGATTCCGTATGTTTCGACGGTGTTGTCGGGTATAATCTCTCTGTACGGCATTCGTACCGTCGAAGATCGCCTTCCGGAATGGGAAGGACCTTCGGAGGGTGATGAAAAGAGAAGCGGCCCGCTCGCAGGTATCGTTGCCGGGCTTGAGGCGTGCGCTTCGGAATGGCTTTTTGTCTGCGCATGCGATATGCCGAAAATCTCGGAGGCTGTTGTACGGACGCTTTGGAAACACGGAGACAAGAGCGCATCGGTTGTCGTTCCGTTCCTCGGAGGCTATTATGAGCCGCTTCATGCCTTCTACAGGAAAACATGCCTGCCCGCGGCGACAGCGCTTCTGGACCGCGGACGCCGAAAAACCACGGCGTTTTACGATGCCGTTCGAGTGTCGCCGGTGACGGAAGAGTTTTTTTCTCATCTTCCCGGTTACAAGAGGTCTTTTGAAAACCTCAACAGCAAATCCGATCTGGAAAGAATGACCGGTCTCCTTTGAAGGAGCCAGGGAAAAAGACGGAAGCGCGCCATTTTTGGAAGGAGACGTTGTATGGAACAGAAACGCATTCGTAACTTCTGTATCATCGCCCATATCGATCATGGAAAATCTACCCTTGCCGACAGACTGCTGGAATTGACGCAAACCGTAGAATCCCGGGACATGAAACACCAGATGCTCGATTCCCTCGATCTTGAAAGAGAACGGGGGATCACTATCAAACTGGTTCCGGTACGCATGAAGTATCGATCCGCGGACGGCGAAGACTATATTCTCAACCTGATCGATACCCCGGGCCATGTAGACTTCGGCTATGAGGTCTCCCGCTCTCTTGCCGCCTGCGAAGGGGCGTTGCTCGTTGTCGACGCGACGCAGGGCGTGGAGGCGCAGACTCTCGCCAACGCGTATATGGCGGTCGATCAAGGGTTGGAGATTCTCCCCGTGATCAACAAGATAGACCTTCCGTCGTCCCGCCCGGACTATGTAATAAAAGAAATAGAAGATGTTGTCGGGCTTGACTGCGACAAGGTGATACTCGCAAGCGCCAAGGAGGGCAAAGGAGTTCCCGAGATTCTGGAGCGCATCGTTCACGGAGTCCCCGCGCCGTCGGGCGACCCTGAAGCGCCGTTACAGGCGATGATCTTCGACTCGAAGTACGATAACTACAAAGGCGTTATCTGTTACATACGCGTTGTAAATGGAACACTCCGCCCCGGCCGGAATATCCGGTTTATGGCTACCGGCGGCGTTTTTCCGCTGGAGGAAGTCGGAGTGCTGCGCCCGAACTTCGAACCCTGCAACGAACTGACGGCGGGAGAGGTCGGCTATGTCGTTTCAAACATCAAAACAGTGGCCGAAGCGCACGTGGGAGACACCATCACGGAGGATGCTCGTCCGGCGGCGGCGGCGCTCCCCGGCTACAGAAAGGTCAAGCCGGTTGTTTTCTGCGGTTTCTATCCTGTGGAACGCGACGACTACCCTCAGCTTCGTGACGCCCTCGAAAAGCTGACGCTCAACGACTCCTCGATCTCCTTTGAACCGGAGACTTCCGTCGCTCTCGGTTTCGGCTTCCGCTGCGGATTTCTAGGGCTTCTCCACATGGACGTTTCGAAGGAGCGCCTTCGCCGCGAGTATAGCGTCGAGCTCGTCGCGACGTCGCCGAACGTCATTTATGAATTGACGACGAAGAGCGGGGAGATAATCGAAGCCCACCGTCCTTCGGATTTTCCCGAGATAGGAGATATCGAAGAGGTTCGTGAACCGATGATCAAGCTTACTCTTTTCGTACCCTCGGACTATGTCGGGAAGGTGATGAAACTCTGCCAGGACAAACGGGGAACCTATATCTCCATGGACTATCTCGCCCCCGACCGTGTGCGTCTGATCTATGAATTGCCGCTGGCGGAGTTCATCATCGATTTTCACGACAAGCTGAAGTCCCATACCAGAGGGTATGCCTCTCTTGATTATGAACATACCGGACTGAAGGCCGCCGATTTGGTTCGTGTCGATGTGCTGATCAACGGCGAAGCCGCCGATGCGTTCTCCTTCATCTGCCACAGGGAAGCCGCCTACAACCGAGGTCAGGCAGTGGTACGCAAGCTCAAAGAGCTGATTCCGAGCCAACTTTTCGAAGTGCCTCTTCAGGCGTCCATAGGGAAAAAAGTCATTGTCCGCCAGAATGTTAAACCGCTTCGGAAGGACGTGCTCGCGAAGTGTTATGGAGGAGACATCACAC
>LVBO01000313.1 GCA_001604435.1 Synergistales bacterium Syner_01 | reverse complement strand
GAATTTTTCCTTCAGCGGCGCGAGATGGGGATCATCAACGTAGGCGCTCCCGGCTCGGTCGTCGTCGACGGAGAGCGCTTCGCCCTCAAGAAGATGGACGGGCTCTACCTCGGAGCGGGCGGCAAGAAGATCGTCTTCGAGAGCGACAAACACGACGAGCATGCGCACTTCTACTTCAGCAGCGCTCCCGCGCATACTTCGTACCCGAACTGCTACATCGACATGGAAAAGGCGAAAAAGGTCCAGATGGGCGAGCCGGAAAAGGCCAACGTCCGCACCATCAACCAGTATATCCACCCCGAGGTGTGCACCACCTGTCAGCTCATGATGGGGCTGACGCAGCTCGAAAGCGGCAGCGTTTGGAACACCATGCCGTGCCACACTCACGACCGCCGCATGGAGGTGTACTTCTACTTCGACATTCCCCAGGACGGCGTCACGTTCCATATCTTCGGCCAGCCGGAGGAGACCCGTCATATCGTCGTCCGCAACGAGGAGGCCGTCATCAATCCGAGCTGGTCGATCCACAGCGCGGCGGGCACGTCCAACTACAGCTTCATCTGGAGCATGGTGGGAGAAAACCAGGTATTCACCGACATGGACCACGTTCCGATGTCGGTGTTGAAATAGGAGGAAGAGCGAAAACTCCATCCGACGAAAATACCCCATATCGGCATATACGAAAAAACGCCTATGGCGCATTTGTCGAAAGAAGGTATAATATCGAAGGCTTTTTCTTCCGGAGCGCCATGTTCGGAAAAAGGGCTGACTTTACCTAGGAAGGAGGAGTCGTCATGGATTGGGGAAGAGTGCCCGCCGATACCGTAGTGGTGGAGAGCAAGGAAATTTCGCTGCGCGACGTGGTGCAGGCGGCCGCCGACGGCGCCGACACGCCCGAGGCGCTGATGGAAGTCCTCGGCCTTGAAGCGGGCGAAGAGGGAACCGAACACCTGCAGCCCATTCTGGACGTCTTTCTTCCGGCCATCGAACGCCTCCGGAGCGGCAGCTGCGGCGGCGGGTGCGCCGGTTGTTCCGGCAGCTGTCATTAACTGCCGATCAAAGACGATGAAAAAGGCCGAAGCTCTCCTTCGCGGGTGGCTTCGGCCTCTTTTAAACTGCATCGTTCGACGTGCTTCCGTCCTTTGAGCGGACGGCATTCCGTTTCTACGCCGCCATGTCCGATACAACGCCGCGCTTTCTCCGAGAAAGAATCTGCTTCAGACCTTCAGCTCCCTCGCGATCAGCGAGCCGTCCTCCACGGAAAACAGTACGCTCTTTCCCTTCCAGCGCAGATCGTCGCCCAACGAGGAGCATATCTTGTCCCCCAAACGTACCTGCGCGGCCTCGAAGCTCCCCGCCGAGACGCAGTGCTCGCCTCCGTCGACTCCGGCATGCACTACTCCTTTCAGACGCCCTCTGACGAAGACATTACCCGAGGCATAGATTTCGGCCCCCTCGTTCATGTGCCCCAGAATGATCACGTCGCCGTCGTACTCGACCCTCTGGCCGCATCGCAGCGACTGTGTCAGCACTAAGGAGCCCGGGGGCTCGCGACCGCTTTCGGCATGTCCGGAGCCGGGCTCCTCGATGGAGAAGCCTGCGGCGCGGAGAAGCGCGCGCGTCTCCAGATCGTACGACAGCCACGCAAGTATGCGGATACCGTTCGGCCAGACGAATTCCGACAGTATCCGAAGCAAGAATTCCTTGGAGAGGCTGCGCCCCTGGAAATCGAAGACCGCATCCAGGCCGCCCGACAGATGCGAGGTTTCCAAGGGAAAACGACGTATCTGGTCGAAAAGATCTTCCTCGGACGCGGCCTCGGGGAATGTTACACGAACGCCGTACCCCGTTCCTTTGAGCAGAATCGAGGACTTCCTGTCGTCTTCGACGATCCTCTTCGTTCCTTGCACCGGTTCAACAGCACGATTCATAAAAGACTCCCCCTTCGACACCGCCGGTTCTCGTCTCTCCCGAAAAAGCAAGCAATCACAAATTCGATGATTCTTTCAGAGTGCGGTCTCTGATTCTCAAGTAGTATATCATCGGGACTTTAGGCTTGTGAAGAAGGAGATAGGATTCCTTTTGCGGATGAATTCGGAGTCCTTGTGCGCACTCTTTGTATTGTGGAAAAAGAAGAGGGTTCATCAACAAGAAAAAACGAGGGCCGAAGCTCCCCTTCCAGGGAGTCGGTCCTCGTTTCTTCGGCGGCGTTGTTCAGTCGTTCCCGCTTACCGCGCTCTCTCCGGAAGCGCCGGGAGCCCCGATGTTTCCCGTTCCCGCTCTCCTTGCCCCCGGCAGATCTCCACCACGCGGAGCAGCGATGCCGAGAGACGTTCGCTGAGCGCGACCGTCTCTTTCAGAACCTCCCGCGCCTTGCCGCTCTCGCCGCGCCGCATCGCGTCGTGGACCGTATGTCCCAGCCCGTGCAGCTTGTCGTGCATCGAGAGGATGCCGCTCCACAGCTCTTCGGGAGCCCCCTCCGGGCGCTCGATGAAGGAGAGGAAGATGCCGAAGCGGCAGCGCTGCGGATTCGTCTCCAAGTCCCACTGCCCGCCCTCGACGAACTTTTTCAGATTGGCCACCCAGCCCTTATGCGCCTTGATCGCGTCCTCCGCGATGTCGGCGAAGTCGTCGGGCTTCATCGCCTTGATGACGGAGAGCCGTTCGATCAGAGCGGCGGCGTCGACGGAGCCCTCCTTTGAAGTTTCATTCAGCCCTTCCGCGGTGAACGAGAGCGAGGATATCTTCCCCTCGATGTCGCCGAAGATGGAGCTCATCTTCTCCGTCTCGCGGGTGACGGTCTCGGCGGAGGCCGCCAGCTCCTCGGAGGACGCGCCGAGCTCCTGCGCGCTCGCCGCGACGCGCTCCGAGGAGTCGGAAATCCCCGTAATTCCTTCGA
>LVBO01000312.1 GCA_001604435.1 Synergistales bacterium Syner_01 | reverse complement strand
GCGTTTCAACAAGCGAAATTCAATGTCTTCAAGGAGGTAGAGAGAATGTCCCGATTCGTCACGTTCGGAGAGATCATGCTGCGCCTCACGCCGCCCGAACACGAGGTGCTCTTCCAGACGAACCGTCTGGTCGCGACCTTCGGCGGCGCGGAGGCGAACGTCGCCGTCTCGCTCGCAAACTACGGAGAGAACGTCTCGTACGTCACCGCCGCTCCCGCCAACCCGGTGGGCGACGCGATGATCAAGGAAGTCCGCTCGTTCGGCATCTGCACCGACCACATCCTCCGCAAGGGGGAGCGGCTGGGCATCTACTTCACCGAGACGGGCGCGGCCATGCGCCCCTCGAAGGTGGTCTACGACCGCGCGGGCTCGTCCATCGCCTCGGTGCAGCCCGGCGACTTCGACTGGGACAGGATTCTCGACGGCGCGACCTGGTTCCACACCACCGGCATCACCCCCTCGCTCGCCGAGGACCGAGTTCGCGAAGTACGTCGACGTCACCATCGCGAACGAGGAGGACTGCCAGAAGTGCCTCGGCATCGAGCTCGACGTGGACGTGACGTCCGGGGCGCTGGACACCGCGAAGTACAAGGCGCTCGCCGCGAAGGTGATGGCCGCCTACCCCAACATGAAATACCTCGCCGTCAGCCTCCGCGAGAGCGTGAGTGCCGACTGGAACGGCTGGTCCGCGGTGCTCGCCGACAACAAGGGGAACTTCTTCACCAGCAAGAAGTACGAGATCCGCGACATCGTCGACCGCATCGGCGGCGGCGACTCCTTCGGCTCGGGCCTCATCTGGGGGCTGAACAACCTTGAGACCCCGCAGGACGCCCTCGAATTCTCCGTGGCGGCCTCCGCGCTGAAGCACACCGTCTACGGCGACTTCAACCGCGTCTCCAAGGAGGACGTCCTCACCCTGATGGGCGGCGACGCCTCGGGGCGCGTGCAGCGGTAGAAGCACCGGCGCTCGGGCCGCGAAAAAGACGCTGCGCGGTTACGAAACGGCCGCGGCATTTCCGTCCGAAAAGCTGGTCGCCGCGCGTCGATTTCCATGGGCGATTTTCTCTTCAAAGCGACAGGGGCCTCCGAATACTCCGGAGGCCCCTGTTCTTTCGGCGCGGGAGGCTACTTCTGCAGCAAGTGGAAGATGAAGCCGCCGATGTGGAGGTCGAGGTAGAGCGCGACGGTGCGGCCGTCCTTCTTCTTCTCGGTCTCCGGGAGGGAGGCGATCCCCTTCCGCTTCAGGAAGGCGGCGGCGCGCGCGACGTCGTTGCAGCCGACGGCGACGTGCCCCTTCTCGCCGAGGTACATGCTCTTCATGAACTCGAAGCCCTTCCCGACGAACGCGGAGCTGTTCCCGTCCTTCACCGGCATGCCGAAGAGGGAGGCGAGCCTGTCCGCGCCCGCGAGCGCCTCTTTTTCATCGGCGCAGTTGATTCCCAGGTGGATCAGCTCGAAGCCGTGCATCGCGAAGACGGCTTCTCTGGTCATGCGGGCGATCTCGTCGAACTTCCCCTCCGCGACGACCTCGGGCTTCACCATCCAGCTCCCGCCCACGGCGAGGATCTTGTTGAAGGCGAGGTAGGAGGGCATGTTCTTCGCGTCGACGCCGCCGGTGGGGATGAAGCGGACGCTTCCGTACGGGGCGCTCATCGCCTTGAGCATGGGCAGTCCGCCCGACTGCTCGGCGGGGAAGAACTTGACCACGTCGAGCCCGCGCTCCAGCGCCATCTCGATCTGCGACGGGCTGTTGATGCCGGGGGTTATGGGGATGTTGCGCTCCACACAGTAGTCCACGACGGAGGGGTTGAACCCCGGCGTGACGATGAACTTCGCCCCCGCGTCCACGGCCTTCTTCACCTGGTCGCGGGTGAGCACGGTCCCGGCGCCCACCAGCAGCTCCGGAAGCTCGCGCGACATGATGCGGATGGACTCCTCGGCCGCGTCGGTACGGAAGGTCACCTCCGCGATAGGAAGCTCCCCTTCGAGAAGCGCTTTGCCGAGAGGGAGGGCGTCGGAAGCCTTGTCGAGTTTGACCACGGGAACGATACCGAGTTCCCCTATACGCTGCAGTATGTCGTTCATAATCTTTTTCGTCTCCTTTCCGATGTGCCTGACGCGTCAAGCATAGACAATGAATCGCCATTTCGTCAAGGACTTTTTTCCGCAGAATAAAACAATGTTTCGAAAATCGCGGCGAGATTGTCGGCCGACAGGGAGGCGTTCCCCAAAAAAGCGAAAAAAAAGACCCCGTATCGCTACGGGGTCCGCCATGCATTGGGTACGCGCTACTCGACCGACTGGGAGAGCGCTTCCTGCTCCTCGACCGAGAAGATGCGGTCGAGATCGAGGAAGATGATCAGCCTGCCCTCGACCTTGGCCACTCCGCGGATGAAATCCGAGCTGATGCCGCTGGCCACGATGGGAGGCGTCGGCTCGATCGACTCGTCCGGGATTCGGAGTATCTCCGAGACTCCGTCCACGAGGATGCCGATGTTCTGTCCCGACATGTTGACGACGATGATCCGGCGTTCCGTATCGCTGGAGCCGCTTCTGTCCGCGACCAGAAACCTCTTGCACAGATCGACGATCGGGACGATCTGCCCCCGGAGATTGACTATCCCCTCGACGAAGTCCATGGACTGGGGGATGGTGGTGATGTTCTGCAGTCTGACGATCTCCCGGACCCGGGAGATGTCGATGCCGAATTCCTCCTTGCCGAGGGCGAACACGACAAGCTGTTGTTCCGCCATTTTTTTTCCTCCTTCCGCAAGATCCTGCTGAATAAACTCTTTACGACAATTCTAACAGATATTGCGACGGATATCACCCACGTTTTGCGGAGATTTGCTCCGTCTTCGCAGGAAGCGATCGTTCGTGTTCGTCGACGGAGAAGCGGTTCACCAGGCCGAGCAGCGTTTCCGCCGCCTGCGACATGCTCTGCGCCTCCAAGGCGATGTGTTCCGCAGCCTTTGTTGTTTCGCCCGAGGATGTCTTGATCGCTCCGACGGCGCCGACCATGGAGTTCGTGGTGTCGGTGACGCTGCGAATGGCGGTCGTCATCTCCTGGCTGGAGGCCGCCTGCTCTTCGCTTACGGCGGCGATGTTCTGCACGGCTTCGGCCACTTTCGCGATGGCCCCCACGGTCTCTTCAAGCTTTTTCTGCGTCTGCGCCGCGCGCTTGACGGCATCGTCGAGGATATCGCCGGTGGCTCTGGTCGCGTCGATCGATTCCGAAGAGTGCCTCTGAAGATCGGCTATGAGTTTGTTCACGTTGGAGGCCGCCCGTGCGGAGTCCTCGGCGAGCTTGCGCACCTCCTCGGCGACCACGGCGAATCCTCGTCCGGCCTCTCCGGCCCGCGCCGCCTCGATCGCCGCGTTGAGCGCCAGCAGGTTGGTCTGGTCGGCGATGGAGGTGATGGTGGCCACGAATCCGCTGATGGCTTCCACGGACTTCCCGAGCTCGCGGATGCGCTCCACGCTGCGGCCGGATTCCGCCGCTGCGCCCTTGACGCTGGTGATGAACCCTTCGACGTCCTCGACGGAGGCGTCCGTGGTCGAGGACGCGAACGCCGCCGATTCCGCACCCTCCGTCGCCGAATTGGCCGCCGACGCCGCCGAGCTCGCGATCTCTTCTACGGAGGCGTTCGTCTCTTCGAGCGCCGCGGCTCCGCTCTCGGCAAGTTCCATCACCCTGCTGATCGAGGCGCCGACCTCTTCCATCGAGGCGACGGTTTCCTCGGAGAGAGAGGCGAGCGTCTCCGCCCTCTGGGCGGTCTCTTGAGCCTCGCCTCGAACGGAGAGAAGCACCCCTCGCAGCGATTCGATCATGCTGTTCAGATGGGCGGAAATAACCGCCAGTTCGTCCCTCCCCCGAATCCTGTAGGAAACGGAGAAGTCGCCCTGAGCCAGGCGATCCGTGACTGCGCTCATAGCCGATACCGAGCGGTTCAAGTTCCGCGTGATGAAGAAGATCACCGTGCCGACCACGACGAAAGCCGAGACGGCGATGAAGAGAAGCGTCATGGTGATGGAGCGTCTGATCTCGCTGATCACGGACCTGGGGAAAAAGACGGCTATGGGCAGCCCGGCCTTCGTCGGCGCGTAAAAGAATTCCTGTTCCTCGCCGAGCATCGTCAACGACGTCCGCCCTTCGCGCCCCGCGATCATGAGCGAAGCGGCGGCCCTGAGTCCTTCGGGGAAGGATTCGTCGGAGACGACGTTCCCCTTCATCACCTGCTCCTTGAACGCGGCGGGACCCGCGGCCAGCACGCCTTCCTTGGTGAGCAGCAGACCGCTCCCCGCGCCGAGGATGTTCAGCCCGCCGACGAACTCGGAAAGCCAGCCCAGGTCTATGTCGATGCCTACGACGCCGAGAAGTTTCCCCCCGTCGCCGTAGGCCGGCATCGTCATGGAGATGATGATCTGTTTGGTAATGCCGTCGAGATAAGGAGAGGTCACGATCGGTCCCTTCGCCGCGACGGCCTCCTTGTACCAGGAGCGCGTCCGGGCGTCGTACCCTTTGTCGGGAACCCAGCCGGTTCCGTCGGCGAACCATCCGTCCGCCTCGAAGCCCGTGTAGATGTCCGTGACGCCGTGCGCCTTGTTCTTCTGCGTCAGGGAGGTCATCAGCGGAATCACCTTTTCGGACGCGTCGCTTCCGTGGGTCTTCCAGTTGTACTCGACGGCCGCGGTCGCGTTGCGGAGCACCGCCTC
>LVBO01000311.1 GCA_001604435.1 Synergistales bacterium Syner_01 | reverse complement strand
TCCACAGGCTCACCGGGGCGACCATCGTCTACGTCACCCACGACCAAGGGGAAGCACTCGCGATGGCCGACCGGCTCGTCATCATGAAGGACGGCCGCATCGAACAGGCGGGAACGCCGAAGGAGGTCTACCTCCATCCGAGGACGCCCTTCGCCGCCGGATTCGTCAGCAAGTGCAACTTCGTCAAGGGATCCTGGACGGAAGACCGTTTCGCCGTGCAAGAGGACCCGTCGCTGCTCTTCGACGGCGCGGGAGTCGCGGAGGTCTTCCGCGGAATGAACGTCTACCCCGTCCGCCCGGAGCAGTTCCGCATCGCCGCCCGAGGACGGGGGTTGGAGGGGAAGATCGCCAACAAGCAGTACAACGGCCGGGAGATCCACTACGCGGTGCGCTGTCAGGGGACCATCTTCACCGTCTACGCGGACGCCTTCGAGGACTACCGCCCGGGAGACTTCGTCCGCCTCGTTTTCGAGGGAACCGTCCGGGACGGCCGGGAGGACGGACTGGACAGGGAGGCCTTCATGGTGTACAACAGACCGGCGCACACGGACCGCATCGCCGGGGAACGAGCGCCCCTCCCGATTTCGGGAGCGACCGCCGAAACGCCCCGGCATGGAGAACAATGAAAAAGGGAGATCACATGAAACCGCTTTTTGACCTGCACACGCACACACTGGCCAGCGGGCACGCCTACAGCACGCTGATGGAGAACATAGAAGCCGCGAGCGAACGGGGACTCGTCGCGATGGGCTTTTCCGAGCACGCCCCTTCGATGCCCGGCGCGCCCGACCCGATGTACTTCATGAACTTCAAAATCATCCCCGATACTATCATGGGCGTCCGCATCTATCGCGGCATCGAAGCCGACATTCTCGACTTCAACGGCGCCGTCGACGTGGACGCGGCGATGGCAGCACGCTTGGACTACGTCATCGCCAGCCTCCACCCCCCCATCATCTCGTCGGGGACGAGAGAGGAGAACACCCGCGCCCTCGTCGGCGCGATGCGACACCCCTTCGTTACCATCATCGGTCACCCGGACGACGACCGCTACCCGCTCGACTACACGGAACTCGCCGCCGCGGCCGCGAGAGAGCGTGTCGCGCTGGAGCTGAACAACTCCAGCTTCCGCCCGAGCACGGGACGGGTGAACGGACGAAAGAACGCGGTCAGCCTGCTGAACGCCTGCCGCGTCCACGACGCCCGCGTCGTCATGAACAGCGACTCCCACATCGCGTTCGACGTCGGCGACCTCTCGCTCTGCGAAGAGCTGATCGAGGAGACGAACTTCCCCCGCGAACTCGTGCTGAACTACACTCTGGAAGGCCTGGAATACGTGCTCAAGGAGGGCGTCTCGCTCCCCGACTGCGAAAAGCTCCTTTGCTCATCGGGGAAATAAACCTCGGCATTCGCGGCAAGCGGGTACGACTCATCTCGGGCCGGGGGGGGACAGACTCCGCTTCGGGATTCAAAGAAAGCCGCCGTTTTCGTTCTTGAAAAAACAGCGGCTTTCACTTTTTTCTGGTTTGAGACAACGCAGCGCTCGATGAAGTTCGAGCAGTCATTGAGGCGAGGATTGCGCGGCGAGCCGGCGGACGCGCTCCTCCGGAAGTTCGGCAAGTTTGGCGATGAGCGCCGCATCCATTCCGTGCTCCAGCATGCGGAGCGCCGTATGCTCGCGCCCTCTCTCTTCGCCCCTCTTTTCGCCTCTCTCTTCGCCTTCTTTGATCCACCCGTCGGCCCAGTTGCGCGTTCCTTCGGCTATCATTCTCTCCACCTCCACCAGGTCGCGCATCATCTCTTTATTCGAAAAGAGAAGCTTGTATCCTCTGTCGTGAGTTCCCATACGAACATTATAGAATCGGCGGCAGGAATCCGCAAGCGAAGGGAAACGCGCTTCGTGACCCCTTCAAGAGGTTGTTCGCCCGCTTGCGCACCTTGGCCGTGTCGGAGACGTTCGCACAAGAGAGGGCGGGGACCGGAGTCCTCGCCCTCTGTTTGTCGCAGCGCTTCTTTCGGGAGGCGCGCTGTTTTTTCGCTTACTTCTGGAGCTTTTCGATCATGTCGAGCTTTGTCTTCATCCGCCAGCCGGAGAGAGCGTCGCGCAGCTCCACGCGCTTCTTGTACAGCTCCTCGATCTTGGCGCGGTCGATCGGCTTCTTCTGCATCTCGGCGTGCATGTCGATGGAAAGCTTCTGCATCTCGGTCTGCTTGTCGCGGATCTCCTGCGGAATCTCGACGTTCGCCCACACGCTCATCATGCCTCGTCCTTGCATCATTCGTGGATTGGAATGCATGCCGCCCCGCCTCGCCATGCCTCTTCCCATCATCGGAACCGCCGCGCCGCCGGTTGCGCCGGGAGCTGCCATGCCTCTCATCATCACGGGAGCCGTCGTCCCCTCGGTTCCGGGAGCAACCATGCCTCTGCCGCCCCGTCCGCCCCATGCGAACGCTCCGCTTGCCGCTACCAGCACCAGAACCGCCACCAACGCGAATATCGTCGTCTTTTTCATCAGTGAACCCCGCCTTTCAAAAGTGTGTGTTGATGTGACGGGTACAGGATACCCCGGCGCGGCAGGACGCGCATGGTCCGAACTACCGCTCTCCCGACTGTAACAAGTTACAATTCCGAAGACGTCCGAAGAGCGTATTCTTTCCTCGTCCAACCCGAAAAACGGCTATACTATAGGGAGAGAATCTCCCCGCCGCGCCGCGCACCGCCGAACGCGGCTTTTGAAAGGAGGACGCCGAGATGCTGCGAATTCTGCTCGCCGACGATCATCCGTTGACGCGCTCCGGCCTCGCCGCCTGGCTCGAAGAGGAGGAAGGCGTCGAACTCGTCGGGCAGGCCGCGGACGGAGAGTCCGCGTGGACGATGCTGCTTGAAACGCACCCGGATCTTGCGCTGCTCGATATCGAGATGCCCAACGGCAACGGCATCGAGATCGCCGAACGCATCATGAAGCGGAAGCTGCCGACCAACGTCCTTATGCTCACCGCCTACAGCGCCCAGCAGTACGTGATGGCCTCGGTGCGCGCCGGAGCCAAGGGGTTCATCCTGAAGTCCGCCCCGTTCGACCGGCTGCGTCAGGCCATCGAGGACACGTCGCACGGCATCTTCTACCTCGACCCCTCCGTCTCGCTGATCTCGGACGACACTCCCGCCGAAGAACTCTCCGAACGCGAGAAGGAGGTACTCATCCTCACGGCGCAGGGGCTCCCCTCCTCCGAGACGGCGCGTCTGCTCTCCATCACCAAGCGGACGGTGGCGGCGCACCTGACCTCCATCTACTCGAAGCTGGGTGCGAAGAACAAAACCGAGGCCATCCTGCTCGCCCTCAAAAGAGGGATTGTCCTGCTGGACCAGCTCCGGTACATCGACGGCGAAGGAACGCGACAATGAAGAAGCATCTGCTTTTGCTGCTGATGGCGGTCGTGACGCTCTTCACCGCCGGGAACTTCTTCGTCTCCCTCCATGCGTTCAGGGCGCAGGAGTCGGCGATGGACTCGATGATGCGCTCGTATGTCCTCGACCTCGCCGAGAACTTCTCCACCACCGCCGCGTTCACCGGAGGCACAGGCC
>LVBO01000028.1 GCA_001604435.1 Synergistales bacterium Syner_01 | reverse complement strand
CCTCCTGCCGTTCCTTCTGGTGGTCGGCGTGCTCCTGATCTACTTCATCGGTTTCTCGGCGGGCTTCTCCTTCATCGTCGGCGGTCTGTGCAGCGCGGCCGCGGGGTATGCCGGAATGATCGTCGCCACGCGGACGAACGGCAAGACGGCTCTCGCCGCGACGCGCGGGATGAACGAAGCCCTGCTCACCGCCTTCAGAGGCGGCAGCGTGATGGGAATGTCGGTCGTGGGCATCGGCGTTCTCGGCATCGTCTTCTGCTACGCGATCTTCCGCGATCCTAACCTGATCACGGGATTCGGCATGGGGGCGAGCACGATCGCTCTCTTTGCGCGTGTCGGCGGCGGTATCTACACCAAGGCTGCGGACGTCGGCGCCGACCTGGTCGGCAAGGTCGAGGCGGGGATCCCCGAGGACGACCCCAGGAATCCGGCGGTCATCGCGGACAACGTCGGCGACAACGTCGGCGACATCGCGGGCATGGGCGCGGATCTCTTCGAGTCGTACGTGAACTCCATCATCGCGGCGATGGCGCTCGGACTCGCTCTCTTCGGCTGGAAGGGCGTCTCCTTCCCGATGGTCATGGCCGGCGTGGGCATTCTTGCCGCGATCGCCGGAACGCGTTTCGTCAAGGTGGAGGAGGGGGGAAACCCCGCCGTCGCGCTGCGTAAGGGAACCTTCGTCACGGGCGGCATTATGATCGTCGGCGCGTTCATCTTCTCGTTCCTTATGTTCGGCGCTCTTTCGCTCTTCTGGTCGGTGCTCTCCGGAGTGGCCGTGGGCGTTCTCATCGGTTTCGTCACCGAAATTTATACGTCGGGCGATTACGCCTCCGTGAAGCACATAGCGCATGCGTCGAAGACCGGTCCCGCAACGGTGATACTGGAAGGCGTGGCGGTCGGTATGAAGTCGACGGTCGTTCCCGTTATTCTGATATGCGCCGCGACGCTTGTCAGCTACTATTTCGCCGGCCTCTACGGCATCGCCTGCGCGGCGGTCGGTATGCTCTCGATCACAGGAATGGCCCTCAGCGTGGACGCCTACGGTCCCATCGCGGACAACGCGGGCGGCATCGCCGAAATGAGCCACCTCCCGCCGGAGGTCCGCAAGATCACCGATAAGCTCGACGCCATCGGCAACACCACTGCGGCGATGGGCAAAGGACTGGCGATCGGCTCCGCGGCGCTCACCGCGCTCGCGCTCTTCGCCGCGTACGCGCACTCCGTCAAGCTGACGGCCATCGACCTGAACGACCCGAAGGTCATGGTCGGCCTCTTCCTCGGCGGCATGCTTCCGTTCCTCTTCAGCGCGCTTTCGATCCAGGCGGTCGGCCGCGCCGCGGAAGCCATGATCGACGAGGTGCGGCGCCAGTTCCGCGAGATCCCCGGCATCATGGAGGGAACGGGACGCCCCGAATATGAGAAGTGCGTCGACATCTCCACCGCCGCCGCGCTTAAAGAGATGATCATCCCCGGCCTGCTCGCGGTTCTCTCCCCGCTGGCCGTCGGCTTCGGCCTCGGCGCTCAGGCGCTCGGCGGTCTGCTCGCCGGTTCCATCGTGACGGGCGTGATGCTCGCCATCTTCATGTCCAACGCCGGAGGCGCATGGGACAACGCGAAGAAGTACATCGAAGAGGGGAACTTCGGGGGCAAAGGAACGCCCGAGCACGCCGCCGCGGTCGTGGGCGACACGGTCGGCGACCCGTTCAAGGACACCGCGGGCCCGAGCCTCAACATCCTCATCAAGTTGATGTCGGTCGTGGCGCTCGTGCTGGCGCCGCTCTTCATCTAATCGGAAAAAGAGAGTACAATATCTGCGAGAGGGGGAGGGCGACCTCCCCCTTATTTTTTCTTCCGGAGGCGCCGCTCATGAGATCAGACGATGTTCGCCGCGTGAAAGACCGGCTCGATATAGTGGAGGTCATCGGCGATTACGTCCGTCTGAAGAAGGCGGGGAACAACTTTCTCGGGCTCTGCCCATTCCACGACGAGAAGACGCCGTCGTTCAACGTCTCTCCCTCGCGACAGACGTTCCACTGTTTCGGCTGCGGTCAGGGTGGGGATGTTTTCTCCTTCATCATGGAAAAAGAAAACCTCTCCTTTCGGGAGGCGCTCGAAACCCTCGCCGAAAGGGCCGGAGTGCAGCTCTCCTCCGAGGGCGCGCGTGCGGTCAGGGAGCGCAGTCTCTTCGACATCACGGAGAGGGCGTGCTCCCACTTCCGCTCCTTGCTGGAGAAGCCGGAAGGGGAGCACGCCGCGGCGTACCTCTCCCGGCGAAATCTCCAGCGCGATGCGTGGCGGACCTTCGAGCTCGGCTGGGCGTCCCCCTCCTGGGACGCTCTGTGGAAGGCGCTCTCCAACGAAGGCGTCTCCTTTCGCGAGGCTTTCGACGCGGGGCTCGTGCTGGAAGGGAGAAACGGGCCGTACGACCGGTTCCGCGGACGAATCATCTTCCCCGTCAGAGACATCTCCGGACGGCTCCTCGCTTTCGGAGGACGGCTGCTCGACGGCGAAGGGGCGAAGTACATCAACAGCCCCGAGGGGGTGCTCTACAGTAAGCGCCGCTCGCTCTACCTGCTCAACAGGGCGAAGGAGGCGGCGCGCTCGAAGGACAGGCTGATCCTCGTGGAGGGGTACATGGACGCCATACGCCTTCATCTGAACGGTTTCGAGGAG
>LVBO01000310.1 GCA_001604435.1 Synergistales bacterium Syner_01 | reverse complement strand
GTGATCATCAGGATGCTCAGCGCATCCATGAGGCAGCCCAGGACGATCCACGTTCCCTGCATCAGCAGCATGATCATCCACGGACTGACGGGCCACGACTTCAGCATCTCCTGAATGAACTGGGAGGCGCCCAGCCCCTGATATATCGAGACGAAGCATCCAGCCCCGAAGATGACCCACATGACCATGGAAACCGTCTTCAGCGTCTGGACGGCCGCGTCGCGGAGAACGCTCCAGGTGAGCTTTCGGTGGAGGGCGGCCGAAAGAACCGAGCCGAACGCGCCGACCGCGGCCGCCTCGGTAGGCGTGGCGATCCCCATGAAGATCGACCCGAGGACGCAGATCACCAGGGCGAGCGGCAGTATGACTCCCTTCAACGCCACGAGCTTCTGCTTGAAAGTGAACAGCTCTTCGGGAGGAAGGGCCGGACCGATCCCGGGATCCAGATGGCATCGGATCAGGATATACGCGATGAAAAGGGTCGCCAGAAGCAGGCCGGGAAAGAGCGCGCCGACGAAGAGCTTGCCCACGGATTGCCCGGAGATGAGCGAGTAGACGATGAGCACGACGCTCGGCGGTATGAGAGGCCCCAGCGCGCCTCCGGCCATGATGCTCCCCATGGCGAGCTTGACGTCGTAGTTGCGTCGAAGCATCGCCGGAAGGCCGATGATGCCCATGAGAAGGACACCCGTGGTGCTTATGCCGCTCATGGCGGCCACGACGGTACAGCAGAGGATGGTCGCCGCGGCGAGCCCGCCCTTCAGCTTGCCGAGCCAGCGATACATCACTTCGTACAGGTCCTCGGCGATACCGGAGCGCTCCAGCATGTAGGCCATGAAGACGAAGAGAGGAACCGCCACGAGGACGGTGGCGCGCATCAGGTCGCTCGCGTTGGCGATGACCACGTGAAGCGACTGCGGGCCCCAGGCGAAGTAGCCGAAGAGCACGGAAACGCCGCCGAGAACGAAGACCATCGGAAGCCCCGTCGCAAGAAGAAGGAGCATGACGCCGAACATAAAAAGAGTAAGCAGGCCGAGGCTCATGAGGAAGCTCCCTTCTCGTTTTCACGATCCGACGCGAGTTCTCTGCCCGTGAATACCATGTGAAGATCGCGTAGTGTCTTCGTCGTCCCCTGGAGCAACATAAGAAGCGCTCCCAAGGGGATGCAGAGCTTTACCGGCCAGATCGGGGGGTCCCATACCGAACCCGCGAGTTCGAACCGTCGGACGGATTTCATCGCGAAGGGCAGCCCCTCCCACAAAAGCAAACCGACGAAAAGATAAAAAAGCGTCCATGTACAGAGGTCGAGCACTGCCCGCGTTCTCGGCGAGAGACGGACATACAGAATTTCGACGCTGATGTGGGAGTTCCAGCGCAGAGCATAAGAACCGCCCAGCAGAAATACGACGGCGTAGAGAAACGCGCTCAACTCGTGCGCCCATATTGTCGGACGATTGAAGATATACCGCATTCCGACTTCCCATACGAGCATCAACACCATCGGATAGACGAGATAGCTCACCATACGGCCCATAAACTCGTTCATCCGGTCGACGCAGCGCACATACGCCCTCAAGATCCCCAAAACGACCACCGTCCTTCTTTCCTTCTACGCATCCACACGTACTCCGCGCTTGAACACGTGGACGACGTTCCGAAGGAGGGAGATGTTTTCCAAAGGATTTCCTTCGACGAGCAGGAGATCCCCGTCGAACCCCGGTTCGATTTTCCCTATGCGCCGTTCCATTCCGAGCACCGCCGCAGCGCCGCAGGTCGCCGCGGCGATCGCGCTCCCGCAATCCATCCCCAGGTGCACCATCGTTTCCAGTTCCTTGTTCACCGAAGGATGAGGCCCGAAATTCGGCGACCCCGCGTCCGTCCCGAGAGCGATTGGAACCCCCTCGGTGATCGCGCCGCGGAAGGTCTCCTCGTGCCAGGATGCGACGCGTTTCGCCTTCTCCACATACTCGTCCGGTATCATCCCCTCGCTTTCGGCGAGCATACGATAGACGGCGAGCGTGGGAATCAGCACCGTCCCCCGTCGTCGCATCTCCCTGAGCACTTCTCTCGGGGTCCCCGCGCCGTGCTCGATGGTATCGATCCCGGCCTCGACGGAAAGACGTATCCCCTCCGCACCCAGAGCGTGCGTGGAGACTTTCAGATGCAGACGATGCGCTTCGTCGGCGATGGCTTTCATCTCCTCGAAGGTGTACACGGCGGGGCCGATCTCCTCCGGTCCGTAGGCGCCTCCCGTCGACGCCATTTTGATTCCCTTGGCTCCGCGCTCCTTGATCGAGCGGACCGCTTCAACCACCTCGTCGACGCCGTTCGCCACATACCCTATCTCTGGAACGTGCCCTCCGGTGGGCTGCAGGATCCTGCCCAGAGGGAACACCGTCGGGCCGAAGAAAGCGCCTGAATCGAACGCGCGGGCGATATCCACCGCGATGTCGTCGGGAGAACCCACGTCGCGAATCGTGGTCACGCCCCTCCGCAAGGACGCGACGGCGTTCGCCGCTCCTCGAAAAGCGGCGTATACCCGACCGTCCGTCCGCATCGTCTCCAACGGCGACGGGCCGCCGTCCCAGACAAGGTGGACATGAAGATCGATCAAACCGGGCAGCGCGACAAGCCCGGCGCCGGAAACGACGAGAGCTTCGCGCGAAGCGGAGAGATTCGCTCCGACCTCCCGAATGATGCCGTCGACGACGAGAATATCCACTCCGCCGACAACTTCGCCCTTCGAGACATCGAGCACGGAGACTCCCCCGACAAGCACATCGCCGCTTCTTCCGCCGAAAGTCCGTTTACGTGCCGCTTCGTTTTCATTCATGAAGAACACGCCCCTTCCCTCGTTTCTTTTTTTCGTCGTCCCCTACGAGGCTTTTCTCCAAAGAGAGATACCCCGTATGGAAATGCCGCTCGACCGCCTGGCGTATACGCGAAAGATCCTTCGATCGCAAGGCCTCGAGAATCTCAACATGTTCATCGAAATAGCGCTCGAGATACTCCTTCGAGGCGATCATGATCCGGCGCTGCCATTTAAGACTGTCCCACGTGTGTTTCAGCGTCTCCAGAAGGATTTTGTTCGGACAGTGCTCGTAGAGAAGCAGATGGAACTTTTCGTTCTCCTCCAGAATACGGTCGAACTGCTCCTTTCCGACGAAGTACGCCATCGTCTCGTTGACGGAACAAGCTTCGGAGAAGTCGATCTCCTCCACGAAAGGTACGAGCCGCTCGCAGATCGCCTCCTCCAATACCTTCTGGAAATCGTGCAGATAGATAAATTCGGAACGGGAAAGTTTGGAGACCTGCCAGCCGATCCGCGGAATCCTGGCGACCAGTCCATCCTGTTCCAGCCGCCCCAAAGCTTCGCGTATAGGCGTAGGACTGATCCGAAACCGACGGGAAAGATCGTCGACGTTGATCTTGTCGCCGGGGCGAAGCACGCCCCCGGAGATCATTTTTCGCAGTTTTTCGTTCATCACTTCCATGAGCGTAGGGATACGTATCTCCTGCATGAGAGCTCCTTTTGTATACAGTATATCATATATCAAAAATCCTATTGTGAAAAAGATACGCGTTCTTCTTGCATTTGTCAACACCCTGATGAAACATCATCTTCAAAGCCTTGAAAAAATACCGCGTCGCTTTCGAATTCATACACCACGGACAAACAAAAAAACGAGGAGGACGGGAACAATCCCGTCCTCCTCGCCCCGGGGCACGCTCGACGCCGGCGCCGCATCCCGAGAGCTCCGACTACTTCCGCATCCTCCCCGGCCTGCGCTCCATTCCGCCCATGGGATGCCGCATCTTCGCCATCTCTTCGCGCTGCTCGGGAGTCAGCGTCTCCCACACCTGCGCCCTGATTCTTCCCATCTCAAGAATCGCGTCGGAAGCAAGATCAGCCGTCTTTCCCGCGGTTTCGGCGATCTGCTCGTCGCTCATCGGGCCGTTCGCAAGCGCCGCATGCTCCGACTGCACCATGTCGAACAGCGTCTTCGCGTAACCGTGCATCTTGGGGGCGGTCTCCTTCATGATCGTCTCGAGCTTTCCTTTCTGCTCGGATGTCGGTTCCAAACGACGCGTCATTGCGGCGTGTAGTTCCCGAGGCTCGCCGAAAGGTTGCTCCAACCGTTTCCCGATCACTTCGAGAACAGCGCCCACCTTTTTCCGTTGTGCGTCGTTCAGCATGCCGTACAGTTCGTTCCGAACCTTCAAGACCTCTTGAACCATCGACACGAATGACGGGCGTACCGCAGCGATCATCTCCTTCGCCTTCTCTTCGTCGAAGCCATCCGCGGTCATCATTCCGTGAAGCTCTTTGCGAGTGTTCCACATCTCCTTCATGATGCCCCGACGGAAGTCCTTTCCCTGATCGCGGAGTCCGCCGAGGATCTCGTCGAACTTCTTCCACTGCTCCTCGGAGAAATCCATCGGGTTCAGCGCCCGGAGAAGCTCCGCTTTGAACGCGGAATCTCCCCTGTCATGCCAGTGGGACATCCCCCCCCAAGGCCCGGCGCCCATTATTCTGCTTGCGAACGCATACTGTGAAACGCCGCCGACAAGCAGTACAACCAGAACAAACAGAAGAGACCCTACTAAAACTCTTTTTTTCATCTTTTTCATCGTGCTTCGCCTCCCGTTGAGTTTTCGGCATTCTTCGGCCGACGCGAAGAGTGTACTCCTCGATCTCTCAATGCGCTCTTCGCGCTTTGTGGATAAAGGTCAAGAAACGTAAAGCTCTTGATACCCATCTTTTCAAAACCTTACACCCCTCCGAAGCCTGTCGTCGTATAATGAACGGATAGAGAACCGCCGAAGAGGCGGACTTCGCACACTCGGGGAGGAAAGGAACGTGCATCGAATACTGCTGCTCGACGACGACACGGAACTCTGCGACCTTCTGACCGAATATCTGCGCCCGGAGGGGTTTGAAATACTCGTCGTGCACGACGGCGAGGAGGGGCTTGCCGCTGCGCTCTCGTCGCCTGTCGACCTCGTGCTTCTCGACGTCATGCTGCCGGGGAAGAACGGATTCGACGTGCTGCGCGAGCTGCGCGCGCGCTCTCCCGTTCCGGTGCTCATGCTCACCGCCAAGGGCGACGAGATCGACCGGATCGTCGGACTGGAGCTGGGCGCCGACGACTACCTCCCGAAACCGTTCAATCCGCGCGAGCTGCTGGCGCGGATTCGCGCCGTCCTCAGAAGGGGGGAGCGGCCTGAAACGACATCCGCCGAGCGTCTGAACGCCGGGGATATCGAGATGGACGTCGGCGCGCGGATCGTGCGCATCGCCGGGAAGGACACGGAGCTGACGTCGGTGGAGTTCAAGCTCCTGGAAGCATTGCTCCGCTCCGCCGGGAAGGTCGTCTCGCGCGAAAAGCTCGCGATGGCCGCGCTCGAGCGAACGCTGGGACCGTTCGAACGCAGTCTGGACGTCCACGTCAGCAACCTGCGCCGAAAACTCGGGCCGGCGGACGACGGTTCATCCAGGATACGGACGCTCCGAAGCGAAGGGTATCTTCTCGCATGCGCGGCTACACGCTGAAGCTCTTCTGGTGGTTCTGGCTGACCGCGGCGGCGACGGGACTGGCGCACCACATGACCAGCGTGATCACGGAGGGGAAGCTTTTCCGCGAGCAGATGACCGCGAACGTGCAGGAGATCGCGCTCGTCTACGGGGAGCGAGTAGCGTCCAAGGAGGCGAAGGAAGGTTCCGAAGAAGCGGGCCGCTACCTTGAACGGCTCCGGCGCACTCACCGTTTTTTCGGGTTTCTGTTCGACAAGGACGGTACGGAAGTGACGGGGCAGCCGAAGGCGCCGGAATCGATCGGAAAGATCGTCGACGAAGCGCGAAACACAGGGTTGCCGGTTGTGCGCATGGAACGTGGACGGCCTCTTTTCGCCGTTCCCTTGGAGGAGTTTCCAGGGCTCGTCTTCGCAGGGCGCATTCTGAATCCTTTTTTTGAAAGCAGAAGCCTTCCGGTGCTGCGCCTTACCGCGGCCGCGCTGGTCGCCGGTCTGCTCTCGTGGTTCTTAGCCGTCCGCCTCGCCAAACCGGTCCGGACGCTCCGCGGCGCGGTGCAGCGCCTCGCCGCCGGGGAGCTGGGCGCGCGGGCGGAGCATACAGCCAAGCGAAACGACGAGATCGGGGAGCTGGCGAAGGACTTCAACCGGATGGCGGACAGGATAGAAGAGCTGCTTCGCGGGCAGCGGCAGCTGCTCGCCGACGTCTCGCACGAGCTTCGATCGCCGCTGACGCGGCTCGGCGTAGGACTTGAATTGCTGCGCCGCCGTTCCGCGTCGCCGGACGACGAAGCCTTTAAACGCATTGAAACGGAACTGGGGCGGATCGACAACCTCATCGGCTCCCTGCTGAAGCTGGGGCGCCTCGAAGCGCTTGAACAGCCGGAGCGGAGGGCGCGCATCGACCTGACGGCCCTTCTGCGGCAGATCTGTTCCGACGCCGCCTTCGAAGCCGCTCCTCTAGGGAAGAGGATCGAAACGGACTTCGCCGAAGGAGCGCTGCTCCACGCGGACCAGGCGCTTCTTCGGAGCGCGGTTGAAAACATCGTCCGCAACGCGCTTCGCTACACTCCTCCGCGCGCGGACGGGCGGGACGGGGGGACGGTGCGGGTCTCTCTCGTCCGCATCCCCGAAACAGCGCGTCCTCTCCGCATTTTGGTCGAAGACGAGGGCCCCGGAGTCCCTCCCGACGAACTGGAGACTATTTTCATCCCTTTCCGCCGCGTCGAACGGGCCCGCGAGCGGACATCCGCAAGCGAAGGCACGGGGCTCGGGCTCGCCATCGCGCACAGGGCGGCGGCGCTTCACGGCGGCGTGATCGGCGCGCGGAACCGTCCGGAAGGCGGGCTTGCCGTCGAGATCGAACTGCCGGAAACGTAAACGCCGCGCCTGGGAGAAGACTCCGGGCGCGGCGTTCCATTGATCGCAGCCTGCGGAAAGAGGCGTTCCGTGTTATTGTCTCCGCGGCGCACTCCCGGAAACGACGGAGACATCCCCGGCGGAGGAGATGATGAAACCATCCCCGGCGGGCGTCTTCGCAAGCCGAAGGTGCGGGTTTTCGAGGAGGAAGTCCTCGGGGACGGCACAGTCGCCGAGGTAGGCGGCGCGCATCCTCCCGGAGAGCGGCGAATCCTTGTGCATGTATTCGGAGATCAGCTGCAGCAGCACTTCCGCCCCCTGACCGCTTCCGACGAGAATGAACGGTCGCCCGAGGTTGTAGTGCGCCATATAGTAGTCG
>LVBO01000309.1 GCA_001604435.1 Synergistales bacterium Syner_01 | reverse complement strand
CGAGCATACCGGGGAAGATCGGGCACCTGTCCGCCTTCGCCTTGTCGCAGACGGCGACGACGTAGTGATAGGTCTTTCCGGCGACATAAAGGTCGAACACCTTCTTCACCGCGTTGCCCGAAATATCCAGGCCGATCTCCTTCATCACCGCCGCGGCGAGCGGATTGATTCCGGGACCGGCTTCAAGTCCCGCGCTCTCCGCCTCGAAACGCCCCTCACCCAACGAATTCAGAAACGCTTCCGCCATCTGGCTTCGCGCCGTGTTCTGCCCGCAGATGAAAAGCACGCGAATTTTCTTGTCCACGCTCACTCTCTCCTTCCGGAACGTCGGATGTTCCTCCGCTACTCTACCACTCGGAGAGAAGAGCGTGTGTTACAAGTGTGTAAAAAATGCAGCAAAACCTCCTGGCCCGCTACGCCTTCTTCGGCAACGATATCGCGCGCCCCTGGACGGCCATCGCGGCCTCGAGCAGCGCCTCGCCGACCGTCGGATGCGCGTGGATCGTGGTGACGATCTCGTCCACGGTCGCCTCCAGCCGGAGCGCGAGGCCTCCCTGCGCGATGAGGTCGGTGGCCCTCGGGCCGACGATGTGGACGCCGAGAATTTCGTCGTACTTCTCGTCGACGACGTACTTCACCATGCCGTCGCTCTCGTTCATGATCAGGCTCTTTCCGTTGGCCATCAGCGGGAAGCGGCCAATCTTGACGCGATGCCCCCTGCTCTTCGCCTCGCTCTCGCTCAAGCCGACGGAAGCGATCTCCGGAGCGGTGTACACGGCGCTCGGGACTGTCTTGTAATCCATGTCGACGCCGTGCCCCATGATGTTCTCCGCCGCGACCTCGCCCTCCCGGGAGGCGACATGCGCCAGCATGATATGCGACGCGCAGTCCCCGATAGCGTAGATACCCTTTACGGACGTCTCCATCCGTGAATTCACCTTCACTCTGGCGCGGTCGAAGGCGATCCCGAGACGGTCGAGCCCAAGTCCCTTCACGACGGGACGGCGACCGACGGAGACCAGGACCTTCTCCGCGTCGAGGACGAGCGGGCCGGCAGGTGTTTCCACCCTCACCGCAAGCTCCTTCCCCTTCTTCTCCACGCCGACGACCTTGGAGTTGGTATGGAAAGCGACGCCCTTTCTCAGAAGGACGCCCTTGAGTATCTGGACGATCTCCTCGTCGAGCATCGGAAGAATCTCGGGGAGCATCTCGACCACCGTCACCTGCACGCCGAACGACGCGAAGAGGGAGGCGAACTCCATGCCGATGACGCCGCCGCCAACGAGGACAACCGACTTCGGAAGCCGCTCCAGCGAGAGCGCTCCGGTGCTCGTGATCACGCCGTCGAGGTCG
>LVBO01000308.1 GCA_001604435.1 Synergistales bacterium Syner_01 | reverse complement strand
GGCCGTCCCGTTCGTACTTCGATTGTGGGCCGGAGCCCTTGTCCTTGCCGCAAGCGCCGTCCTGGCGGGGCGCGTGTACTGCTCGGTTCTCTGTCCGTTGGGAACGCTTCAGGAGCTGATTTGGAGAGCGGGAAAGCGCCCCGCATCGTACAGAACACCTTCGCAGCTCCGCTACTGGGTGCTTGGAGGAGTTGTGGTTGCGGCGGCGGCGGGGTATTTGCTCCCGGCGGCGTTCCTCGACCCCTACGCCGCGTTCGGCAGGGGAGTCACACATTTGCTCCGCCCCCTCGTGATCGAGGGGAACAATATGATCGCCACGTTCCTCGAAGGACGGGGCGTGTACGGTCCGCTCCACCGAGTCGGTCGGGCTCCGCTGCTTCCCGAATTGCTGTGGGTGACGGCGCTCTTCTTCGCGATTCTTGGGTTCTGGTCGCTTTTCAGGGGAAGACCGTTCTGCGATGCGCTCTGTCCCGTCGGGACCTTCCTGGGTTTGTTTTCGCTCTCGCCGGTCCTCGGCGTACGTTTTGACGGTGAACGGTGCGTCGCGTGCGGAAAGTGCGAGTCCGTCTGTCCCGAAGGATGCATTTCGGTAGCGAATCGTCGTGTGGAAGCGGACCGCTGCGTACTCTGTCTCCGCTGTGTTGAGGCGTGTCCTGCGGGAGGGCTGAATCTGGGGCGGCTCTCCTCGCACGAGGGGCTTGCCCGGAGGGGGGCGCTCCGTTACGCTCTCGGTGCGCTCGCAGTGCTCGGCGCCGCCCTGCGCGCCCGGCTCCCGGACAGGACTGTTCCCGCGTCGGCGTCGTCCTGGGAGGAGCGCCTGCCTGTTTCGCCGCCCGGCTCGGGGAGCCACGGCAACTTCACGAAAAAGTGCGTGGCGTGCACTGCCTGTGTTGCGGCCTGTCCGGCGGGAATCATCCGTCCTTCACTCTCCGCATGGGGGGTGCAAGGCATTTTTCAGCCGGAATTGGACTTTTCGAAGGGGTATTGTCAGTTCGAATGCGCGGTCTGCTCCGCTGCGTGTCCTACGGGCGCGATCATCCCGCTGGCGCTCGATGAGAAGAAAAGGACGTCTATTGGAAGAGCGCGCTTTTTCCAGCGCAACTGCATCGTCAGGAAGTATGGGCAGGCGTGCGGCGCGTGCTCCGAGCACTGCCCTACGCAGGCTGTCCGGATGGTTCCGTTTCGCCGCAACCTGACCATTCCCGAGGTGGACCCGACGCTGTGCCTTGGCTGCGGCGCGTGCGAATACGCCTGCCCGGCCGAACCGAAGGCGATCACCGTTTCCGGCGTCTCGGTCCACGGCAGGATCCGGGAACGGAAGAACGAGGGAGCGGAAGCTCCTGTGGTGGCCCCGCTGGAGGAGTTCCCGTTCTGATCCTCTGGTGATAAGAACGCACGATCACGCGCAAGAGCGCTCCGCCGGAACCGCCGCACCGCGCTCTTACGCCGAGAGAGGACGCAGAAAAAGGAGGATGGTTGGAATGAATCTTGGAATGGGCGAAATTCTGGTGCTCCTTGCGCTCGCCCTGGTGCTCTTCGGAGCGAAGCGCCTGCCCGAGGTCGGAAGGGCGGCGGGCAGCGCGATCAGGGAGTTCAAGAGAGGCCTTGAGTCGGGAGAAGCGCCGGAAAAGGCGGGAGAAGATACGGGTGAAACGAACGAAAACGGGAAGTGACGGGGAGTTTTCCGATCACCTTGAAGTCCTCCGGCGCAAGATTATCGCCGTCCTCTTCTTCTTTTGTTGTGCGACGGCGCTGCTCTTTCTCCTCTCCGAATCGTGGGTGCGCTTCCTCCAGGCTCCGCTGGAGGGGCTCGGAGTATCTCTCTACTATTTCAAGCCCTACGAGAAGTTTCTGACGTACATGCGTCTTTCCTTCTGGGGCGGCGCGGCCTTGAGCGTGCCGCTCGCCGTTCTTCAGGCCGCGCTCTTCGTCGCCCCCGGGCTGCGCGCGAACGAGATGAAGTACCTTATTCTTGCGGGCGGTCTTATCCCGGCGCTCTTTCTCGCGGGCGCGGCGTTCGCGTACCGCTTCGCGGCGCCGCTCGCCCTCCGTTTCTTCTTTTTCTTCGGCGAGGGGGACAACGTCCTTCCGCTCTGGGGGTTCGGCGACTACGCGTCCTTTCTGTTCTCGCTGCTGCTGGCGTCCGGGATGCTCTTTCAGGCGCCGCTCCTTTTGCTGCTTCTTATCCTGTGCGGTCTTGTCTCCGTGAAGACGCTCTCCAGGCTGCGACCGTGGATTATATTGGGGATTGCTCTCATCGCGGCATTGCTGACTCCGCCCGACGTCGTGTCGCAGATACTCCTCGGAGTTCCGCTCTACCTTCTCTTCGAGCTGGTCCTTGTCCTGGGGCGTTTTTTGAAGCGTTGAGTTCAGGCCGACGTCGCGCTCTCATCAGGGTGGTAGCGTGTGATGAGCACCACGGAGAAGATGATGACGACCGCCGCGCCGAGCATCGGAAGCGTGATCGTTTCATCTCCGAGGAACCATCCGAGAAAAATGGCGACGACAGGGTTGACGAAGGTGTGGGTGATCACCCGGGACGCTCTGTCCACCTTGAGCAGCCAGATGAACGCGGTGAAGCCGATGAGCGAACCGAAGACGACGAGGTAGCCGAGCGCGAGCATGGATTTGAGCGACACTGTGTCCATGGAGAGCCGCGAGGGTTCTCCCGCGAGCGCGGAGACGAGGAGAAGCAGGAAGCCTCCTGCGGTCATCTGCATTCCGGTGGCGAGCAGACTGGACTTCGCGATCGGGGCCTTGCGCGAGTAGAGCGCTCCCATGCTCCAGTTGAACGTGGCGACGAGGACGACCAGCATACCGACTGTATACTCTCCCTTCAGCGAGAGCGAGTACCCCGATTGCGAGAGGACGAGAAAGACCGTACCGCCGAATCCGAGGGCGACTCCGATCGTTTCGGCCGTCGACGGTTTGCGGGATTTGAAGAAGAGCCAGTCGAAGATGACGAACCAGAGCGGTTCGACGGAGATGATGAGGGCCGCCATGGACGAGGGAACTGTCTGCTGCGCCCATACCACGCCGCCGTACCCTCCGAGCAGCATGATCGCTGCTACTTTCAACGCGGCGAGGAATCCGCGCAGCGTGGGACGCTCCTGTTCCCTGAACAGGCGCCAGAGCATCAGAATGCCCCCGGCGAGAAAAAAGCGGAGGGAGCCGCTGAGGAACGGCGGTATCGTCTCCACCGTAAAGCGGATGGCCAGATACGTGGAACCCCAGATGATATAGAGCGCCGCGTAAGCGGAGAAGTAGAGCAGCGGAGACGTGGTGCGAGCGGACATGGCAATAACCCCCAGAATGTATTCAAAACGCGGCGATATTATAGCAGAAAGTTCCCTTTCGATGTATCCTCGATTGAAGTAAGCAGATTCCCAAAAGAGAAGCGCCGAACCGATGTCTTCCGCCTGCTGAAAACGCCTTCCCGTCGGCTTGATCGGCGGCTTGATCGTCGTCGGCGAGCATGCTGGACTGCGCTTTCCCTCCGCGGATTTTCTGACGGCATACTCCCTGTTCAAAGTGGAAGAGTTCGCGTAAAATAAAAATCGAAATGTAACGAATCGATTCTTTGTCCGCGTGTGTTTTTACAGCGCCGACGAGCTTTCCAAAGATCGGAGGAGAGAGAGCGTGCTTCCGAAAAAGATGGTCGATCTTGATCGGGTGATCACATCGAGCCCGGTGGTGGTCCTCTGGGGCGAACCTCTGGAGCATCGGCCCGTTGACTTCGTAACGGACAACGTGAGCCGGTTCGGGTACGCCGTGCCCGAGATGGTCATGGAGGAAGTCCGATTTGACTCCATTGTGTTCGACGAAGACAGGGAAAGGGTGCGTTCGGTCTTTCGCAACGCCTTGGCGGACGGGAGCAACGCATTCGTTGTCGACTATAGAATTATCACGCGCGCCGGAGCGGTCCGATGGGTCGAGGACCGGGTTGCATTCCACCGCGATGAAACAGGGAAAGCGATTCTCTATCAATCAAGTCTTCTGGATATCACGGAAAGGAAAACGGCGGAGATTCAGCTTCGTGAGAGCGAGGAACGCCTTGCACGCGTGCTTCTTTCCGCCAGGGTCGGCGTATGGGAGTATCTTCCGGAAAGCGACGAGCTCATCGGGGACGGGAGAGCCTCCATTTTCGGCATGAGTGAGGATGCGATTCCGAAATCCCGGAAAGAGTTGTGGGACAGGATCGTTCCGCCCGGTGGACGCGAGCGCCTTGAAAACGCCTGGAAGGATATCCTGGAGGGGGCGGCGGATCATCTCGATCTGGAGCACAAGCTCATCAAGGCCGACGGCTCGGAGGTATGGGTTCTGACGAAGGGGTTTCCCGTCAGAGACGAAGGCGGCGAACTGCTTCGCATGCAGGGGGTTACCGTCGACATCTCTCCTCTCAAGCAGGCGGAAGAGAAGGTCGTTCGGCAAAACGAACGGCTCGCTCTTCTGCATGAGATTTCTCTGGCATTCATGGAAGAGCTGGACTCGGAGGCGCTTATCCGGAGAATTCTCGAGAAGGCGGTGGAGCTCGCCGGTTCGGCGAACGGTCTTATCGGCGTTATCGAAGAGAATGGGGAATATCTCAAGAATACGTGGGGCGTCGGCCTCTACGAGGAATTGGTGGGGAACCTGGTTCCGGTTTCAGTGGGGCTGATAGGCGAGGTCCTGAGAAAAAAGAGCAGGGTGATTGTGGAAGATTACCGGACGTATCGGGAACGAATGGAACTGGATGCGTACACGAATGTGACGACGGTGATCGGTATCCCTTTATATCGGGGAGAGAGACTGCTCGGGGCTGTTGCAATAGCGTTCACCGATACGGTTCGTTTTCTGGAGGAACCTCTGCTGATTCTTCTGGACCAGTTTGCTGCGGCTGCCTCCATAGCGCTGGAAAATGCCAGGTTCTACGAGGATGCCCGCAAGGAAGTGGAAGAGAGGGAACGAACCGAGGAACGGTTGCGCTTCCATCAGGCGCTTGTGGAGGCGGCTGCGGAGGGGGCGAGTTTTCTTCTCTCCATCGAATCCGAAGAGCAGGCGATGTTCTTCGCCCTTCGCTCCCTCGGGCAGGCGGCCGCGACCGACAGCATCGCGCTTTTCCGCAACGGCGCGGATCCCGGGGGATCTGCGCCGGATATGTTGGCCAAGGCGACGATCTCGGGAAACGAAGAGTTCTTCATTCTTCCGGATCATCTGCCCCGGGGGGATGAATATCTCTCCATTTATGAATCTCTTTCCGACGGAATGCCGTTTCACGGGACGATCGCTTCCATTGGCTCCGACCGGAACGACGCTTCGCTTCCCGCTTCTTTTGCGACGATCACAATGATCCCCGTGTTCATTCGCTCGCGTTTCTGGGGAGTGCTTGCGTTCTGTTTCCAGCGGGAGCGCCCGCCGTTCGAAACGGACGAGATCGACGTCCTGCGGGCGGCCGCGTACAACATGGCTGCGTCGGTGATACGCTGGGAGTCCGAGCGCGAGGTGAAGAAGGGGTATGAAAAACTCCGGAGGACGTTTACGGACGTTATTCGGACGATGGGACAGATTGTCGGAAAGAAAGACCCCTATACTATCGAGCATCAGGAGCGCGTCGCAGCGCTTGCCCTGGAGATCGGGAACAGATTGGGACTGGGGGAGGAACGTTGCGAGGGATTGCGTATCGCGGGCCTGGTGCACGATATCGGCAAGATCGAAATACCGGGGGAAATTTTGAGCAAGCCCGGGAGACTTTCTCCGATAGAGTTTGAACTGATCAAGACGCACGCGCGGTCAGGATACGACATCCTCCGTGAGGTGGACTTCCCCTGGCCCGTAGCCGAGATCGCGCATCAGCATCACGAGAGGCTGGACGGTTCGGGGTACCCGAGAGGCTTGAAGGGAGAGGAGATTCTTCTGGAGGCTCGTATCATCACTGTCGCCGATGTTGTGGAATCGATGGTGTCGCACCGTCCGTACCGTCCTTCTCTTGGAATGAACGCCGCCCGGGAAGAAATTGCGGGAAAAAGCGGCGTCCTGTACGATCCAGCCGTCGTCGATGCATGCCTGTCGCTTCTCGACGAACGCCCGGATCTGATCGCCGAACTATAGTCGCGCGGGAGCGAGGGAACGGTCATGATGCCGAGGGATACCGTCAGTCTCGATCAAGTCTTCATCTCCAGCCCGGTGGTCGTGCTGTGGGGACCTCCTTCGGAAGCACGGCCCGTCGAATTCGTAACGAAGAATGTCTCCCAGTTCGGTTATGCTGCCGGGGATTTGACGACAGGGAACGTGGCGTACCTCGCTCTTCTTCACGAAGAGGATCGGGAACGTTGTCTGAAGCTTTTTCATGACGCTCTTCTCGGGCGGGAAGACGAGATCCGTATGGAATACCGTATCGTTGCGCCGAACGGAGATGCGCGCTGGGTGGAGGACCGGACGGTGTTCCATCGCGGCGCTGCGGGAGAGGCTGTTGCGTATCAATCGAGTCTTCTGGACATCACCGAGAGAAAACTGTCGGAGATGCGTCTCGGAGAGAGCGAGGCCCGGTTGGCCCGCGTCCTGGAGGCGTCGCGAATCAGCGTGTGGGACTACTTTCCCGACAAGGACGCTACGTTCGCAACCGGCAGGGCCGTTCTCTACGGGGACGCCGGAGACGAAGCGCTTGTTGTTCCCGGAAAGGCGCTTCGGGACAAGCCCGTTCCTCCGCACCTTCGACCCCTGCTCGAAGAGAAGCTCCACCAGCTGCTCTCGGGAACGGTGGAATTCGCCGAGCAGGAGATGGATATTCCCGGCCCCGGAGAGGCGAAACGTCGCGCGGTGGCCAAAGCCTATCCGATACGGGACGAACAAGGGAAAGTCGTTCGCATCGCCGGCTTGAACATCGACGTCACCAGATTGAAGGAGACCGAACGGAGGATAGCTCGTCAGAACGAACGTCTTGCGCTGCTGCACTCCGTGTTCCTTGTGTTCATGGAGGAGACGGATACGGAAAAGCTGCTCGGACGTATTCTGGAGAAGGCTACGGAGCTCGCCCGTACGGAACATGGGCGTATTTCACTTCTGGATTCAGATGCGAATGTCTTCCGGCTTGTCCTGGGGAGAGGGTTTCTCAATGCGATGGAGGGGGAGGCCAGGCCGAGCGACGCCGGGCTCGCGGGGGAGGTGCTGCGACGGAAAAAGAGCGTAGTGATCAAGGACTATCACTCCTTTCCGGGCAGAATAGACGACCCGCGCCTTACAAGGCTGACCACGGTGATAGGAATGCCTCTCTTCCAGGGAGATGTTTTTTTCGGCGTACTCTCGGTCGCCTATTGGGATGTGTTCCCCGAGATCGACGAGGAATTCCTCGCGGACCTCGATCAGTTCGCGGGGGCCGTCTCCATCGCTCTGGAGAACGCACGTCTTTATGAAAGCGCCCGAAGGGAGCTGAAAGAGCGCGTTTTCGCCGGAGAACGCCTTCGCTTCCATGCGCGCCTCGTCGATGCCGCGGCCCGGGCCTCCGGTGTGCTGCTCTCGGAGGGAAACAGAGAAGATTCTCTTTTCTGCGCTCTCTACATGCTTGCTTCGGCTGCGAATGCCTGTGAAGCGGCGCTGTTTCGAAACAGGGAGGAGCCGGACGGGAGAATGATCGCGGATGTCGTCGGCCGCTCTCTCCCCGTCGAGGCCGCAGAGGATGATTGCAATGCGTCCTTGCCCCTCATTTTAAACAACTTACCGTCTTCTCTGCTTTCCGCCCTTGCAAAAGGCGTCCCGTTCCATGGAGCGCTCTCGGCTCTCGAGGACGCCGGAGAGCTTTTTGCCTCTCTTTGCGGCGCTTCCGCCTGCTCCCGGTCTTCGATAGACGTTGTGGTGATCCCGGTGCATTTACGCGCCCGGTTCTGGGGGTTCCTCGCGTTCTGCTTCCGGGAACGGCGTTCCCGGTTCGATACCGACGAAATAGGCGTTCTGCGGAGTTCGGCGTGTGCCCTGGCCGCATCGGTGAGCCGGTGGGAGTCGGAGTTGGAGGTGAACGCCGGGTACGAGAGTCTGCAGAAGACGTTTTCGGATGTCATCAGGACGATGGGACAGATCGTCGGGAAAAAGGATCCGTACACAATAGAGCACCAGGAGCGCGTCGGGACGCTGGCTTCGGCGATCGGCGCCGCAATGGGTCTTGATGCGGAGCGCTGCGAAGGTCTTCGTATCGCGGGTCTTGTGCACGACGTCGGAAAGATCGAGATAGCCGGCGAGATATTGAACAAGCCCGGGCGTCTTTCGCCCATTGAGTTCGAGCTTGTGAAGACGCATTCTCAATCCGGGTATGAAATCCTGAGCGGAATCGACTTTCCGTGGCCGGTAGCCGAGATAGCGCGGCAGCATCATGAACGGCTGGACGGCTCGGGGTATCCCCGGGGGCTCAAGGGGAGCGAGACCCTTCCGGAAGCCCGTATATTGGCGGTGGCGGATGTGGTGGAGTCGATGATTTCGCACCGCCCGTACCGTCCCTCGCTGGGAATGGATGCGGCGCTGGAGGAAATCAAGTCGCGAAAAGGGGAACTCTATGACCCCGAGGTTGTCGATGCGTGCCTTGAGCTTCTTGAAGAACACCCGGATATTATCGACGCCGAGTAGAAGGATTCTCTCGGCGCCGAGTATCGGCTCTCCGGAGCGGCGGGAGCGCAGGGAGGCTGCCGGCCAGGAGCAGCGTCACAATCAGGAAGCAGACCAGAAAACCGTCTTCGGTGAATTCGCCCGCGCGCCCTCCGGGAAAGAGGTTGATGAGTATTCCCGTTCCCCACTGGAAGAGGATCACCACGAAAATGACGATCATATTCATCGTTCCGAGGAGAGCCCCCGTTTTTGCCGTTTCCACTTGTTCTTTCGCCGCCGAGGAGGCCTGGACCGCGATGAGTCCGTTCGCGGCGCCTATGAGGAATCCGCATGTCCCGGCGAATGGCAGGGGGAGTTTCAGCGCTATGGAACTCACTAACGCACCCCATGACGCCACGTTGAAGAGAGTCCAGAAACATACCCCCCGAAAACGATCCTCCGGACGACGGCAAAAACCTCCGAAAACGACGGTTCCGATGAACATCCCCACGCTGACGAGTGAGGCCCAGTTGCGCGCCGTCGAGGCTTCGACTCCGTAGGCGGTTTGGTACCACGAGACCGCCCAGAGTCCCTGGAAAGAGAGGAGCGCTCCCGCCGAGACCGTCCACAGAACGAGCAACGCTCTGAGATAGGCTGAGCTTCTGATGAGCCGGAGCGCTTCGGCAAGGCGGGAGAGAATCGACTGCGTCTTTTGCTCCTTGAAGGGTGTGCGCTGCACGACAGGATCGAAGCCGCGCTCCTTCCAGAGGAGCACGCTCATGGAGACGCTCAGAAGCGTGAGCCCCGCGAAGGTCGCCGAGAGTCCGAACGCGTCCAGCGCGAGTCCGAGAGGGGCGACGGAGGCAAGTGCTCCGAATGCGCCGACGGAGATGGTGACGCTTGAGTAGAAGACGTACTTGTCCGGGGAGAACGCGCTTGCCTGATAGACGAGCGCGCCGCCGTACATGGGAGCGAGCCCGAGACCGGTGAACAGACGCCATGCCCCCAGTGTCCATTCCGAAGGATGGAGCACAAGGAGAAACGTCCCCGCCGCGGCCACCAGCATCCCCCCGGCGACGACGCGGAGCGGACCGAAACGGTCGTGCAGCGCGCCGGAGATCGACTGCATGACGGAATAGGCGTAGTAGTAAAGACTGGATAGAAAGCCGGTGAGGGCGGCGCTCATACCGAGTTTTGCCGCTTGCGAGGGAAGGACTACAGAGGCGGAGATACGGAAAAAAAATGAAAAGAAATACGCCCCGACAAGGCAGAAGAATAAAAAATGAGCGCGGCTCGGGGATATGCCGCGGGTGTCGTCCCTGGATGATGGCGAGGCGTTGATCATTAAGAGCACTCCTTCTTTTGGCGTTCCTTCGCAGTCGCGGAGAACAGTCATGCGGACCTGAGAGCCGCCGCGCGTTTCGGGTTGCTCTTCTCCGACACGCTGCATCTTACCTCAAAATCAAAGAAGAAGGTAGACGGGAACGCCGTTTTTTAGGGAACCAGTCGGAAGAATCGCTTCGGGATATGTGTTGCGAAAAAGACGTTCGTTGGTTGTCCCGGAATCGTTGAACGGAGCGCTTGACAGAAATTGACACGCGAAGTAAGATAAATCTAACCAAAAGTGAGTGCTCGCTTACATCCGAAAGGAGGAGATACCGTGTCGGTTTCGTCCCGAATCGAGGACTATATGGAGACAATCTTCGCCATAGAGATTTCCGGACGGGAAGCTACGGTTACCGACCTCGCGAATACGCTCGGCGTGGCGAAGGCCACAGTTGTCGCGGCGGTTCGGAGACTTGTTGCGGCGTCTCTCGCGACGCACGAGCGATACGGTACCCTCGCATTGACGGATGAGGGCAGGCGGCGCGCCCTCGATATCTATCGGCGCCACGAGCATCTCACGTTTCTGTTTCACGATATTCTTGGCTTCGAGCCGGATCGCGCGATGTCCATAGCCTGTGCAATGGAACATGAGTTGGATGAAAAATCCGAGGGGCGGATTCTCGGATTTGTCGATTACCTTGTAAAAGCTCGCAGAGAGGGATGCTCGTGGGTGAAGGACCTGCTCTCCGCGATGGGAGATGAACGAAGGCTTCCCAGGCCGCTTTCGATGTTGCCCGACGGAGGACGAGGCGTGGTGACCCGTGTGACTGCGGGAGGTCCGCTTCGCCAACGTTTGTTGGAAATGGGGTTTGTGCCTGGGACGGATGTTTGTCATTGCAGCACCGCGCCGCTTGGCGATCCGCTTGTGATACACGTACGGGGATGCGAGGTGGCGCTGCGAAAGACGGAGGCTGTATCCGTATGGATCTGTCCTGTAACCGGAGAGGATTCGGCGGGAACTTCCTGCTGAACGAAGAGAGGAGATGGGCAGTATGTGTCCGATAACGGTCGTGTCCGAAGGAACTGAAGTCACCGTAGCGCGTGTGGCGGGCGGCGGAGAGTCTTCGCGGCGCCTTTCGGAGTTGGGGCTGATCCCCGGGGCGAAAGTGCGGATAGTCCAGAACGGAGGCGGCCCTCTTCTTCTGAAGGTGGG